>NZ_JAHRFC010000150.1:0-7067 GCF_020883015.1 Microcoleus sp. CAWBG640 | reverse complement strand
GATGAATCGAGAGTGATAGCAGAAGGAAGAAGATCTAGTGAAGAAGGAACAAGTCACCCGCCCCACCCCCCTAGGGCGTGTTTTCAAACCCAAAGATCCCCCCCAGCCCCCCTTAAAAAGGGGGGGGAAAGAGTCTTTAAGTCCCCCTTTTTAAGGGGGATTTAGGGGGATCTAAATCTTAAGGAGTAGTTTGAAAACACGCCCTAGCCCCCCCCCAAGGGGGGAAATTCAGAAAGAAGGAAGAAGATCGATGTGAAGAAGGAACAAGTCACCCCCAAGGGGGGAATAAAGAAAGAAAGAAAGAATAAAGGAAGAAATTAACCGGAACTGATTATGATATTCTCGTAAATGCCATACCTGCATAAAATTAGCAATTTAGATGACCGCAACAGATTCTACTAAGCACCAAAAATCCAAAGCCCTGAAACCGGGTAGTCGCCGCCCTGCGAAAGAACTTTGCAGCGAGTGCGGTTTGTGCGATACATATTATATCCATTATGTCAAGGAATCTTGTGCTTTCTTAACACAGCATATCGCGGAACTGGAAGCAGAGATTCACGGGCGATCGCGCAATCTCGATAATCCAGACGATTGGTATTTCGGAGTCAGTCAAAATATGATGGCCGCTCGGAAAAAAGAGCCGATCGAGGGTGCTCAGTGGACGGGAATCGTCAGCACAATTGCCATTGAAATGCTGGAAAAAGGGATTGTAGAAGGCGTTGTTTGCGTCCAGAACACCAAAGAAGACCGCTTTCAACCGATGCCGATTATTGCTAGAACTCGTGCAGAAATTCTCGCGGCAAAAGTCAATAAACCGACTCTCTCTCCGAACCTTTCAGTATTGGAACAAATCGAAAAATCTGGGATGAAGCGGCTGTTAGTAATTGGGGTGGGATGTCAAATTCAAGCTTTGCGAACTGTTGAGAAAAAACTCGGTTTAGAAAAGCTCTATGTTTTGGGAACTCCTTGTGTGGATAATGTCAGTCGCGCTGGGTTGCAAAAATTCCTAGATACGACTAGCCGTTCTCCAGAAACAGTTTTGTCCTATGAGTTTATGCAAGACTTTAATGTTCACTTCAAACACGAAGACGGTTCGGTGGAAAAAGTGCCGTTCTTTGGATTGAATACTAAGGAATTGAAAGATGTTTTTGCTCCTTCTTGTTTGAGCTGTTTTGATTATGTCAATTCCTTGGCAGATTTAGTTGTGGGCTACATGGGTGCACCTTTCGGCTGGCAGTGGATTGTGGTGCGAAATGATACTGGACAAGAGATGTTAGACTTGGTAACGGATCAGCTAAACACTCAGCCGGTGATGTCTCAGGGAAACAGAAAAGAGGCTGTGCAGCAAAGCATTCCGGCTTATGAAAAAGGGGTGACTTTGCCCATGTGGGCGGCGAAGTTAATGGGAGTTTTTATTGAGAGAATTGGACCGAAGGGTTTGGAATATGCTCGGTTTTCTATTGATTCTCATTTCACTCGCAATTATCTGTACGTGAAGCGGAATTACCCAGATAAATTGGATGCTCATGTACCGGAATATGCTAAGCGGATTGTGGGTCAGTATAAGTTACCTGACGTTTAGTTGATGAGGGTGTCAAGGATGGAAGTATCCGAATCATCCAGGGTGCATCTCAATGAGTGCAAATATATTCGTAGGGGCGAAGCATGACGGCTGTAAATCTTTGGTGATCACTAATAATATCGTTTCCGGTTGCATCGGAATTATTAGCCGAAATTAGGACACGGTAGTACCCATAGGTCTCAACAATCGCCTAAAACCCTTGGTATCTCTCGTTCATAGCAAAGTCTAGATCCCCCTAAATCCCCCTTAAGAAGGGGGACTTTGATCAGACTCTTGTCCCCCCCTTCTTAAGGGGGGCTAGGGGGGATCTGGCCTTAATCGTTAAACAACAGTCTGTGACTGGGTTTGACCTTAAGTTGACACCAATGGGTAGTACCGTGTCCCTACCCAAAATAATCTTGTAGGGAAACGGCACTGCCGTGTCCTCTATATCATTCCGGTGTTACCGGAATTGATATAAATTGTCTGCGGTCATGCTTCGCCCTTACACAATCGAGATGCTCCCATCATCCAAATAAAAGTAGGGTGCGTAGCCTGAAACGATGATGGCGATGTGCCAGGATTCAGTAGCGACGCACTTTACGGAATTAATATGATTTGCTATGAGCCGCCGGCAAAGACAACTGAGGTGGAATTTTAGGATAGTTTGTTTCCCCGGAAATCACCGCCGGTTCTTGGGAAAGTAAAAACTCACGAATTACCCTAGCCACGACTCTTTGAGCTAAACCGCCGACTACTTGTTGGCCCATATTCTGCACTTCTGGTTTCACTAACAACTGGGGAAGTAGTTGTAATACTTTCATGCTGTCAAAACCGGGAGTTGATTGCAAAATATCCCAAATCCGTTTGATGTGTTCTAGGTTTTTTTGTTCAGTTTGTGAAACCATTGGTGGATTTTGTTTGACTCCAAACCATTCGCCGACTACTGATTTAGCATTAGCAAAGGCGTTGTTGGAAACTGTGTCGAGACTTTTGACTAATTCCAGGACTATGCGATCGCGAATAAAGTCTCCTCTTTGAGAAAATAAATAGTCTAATGCTTGGTTCAGGATTTTGCTGATGTCGTAGTCTTCGCTATCGCGGGCATTGTTGAGTAAGTTTTCTAACCGATTCCAGCGGAATTCCCCTTGTTTGAATAACAACTCTTGCAGAGATGTTCTCAATTCTGGTGCGGGGTCGCTCAACAGCCGTTTGGCGACGTAGGGATAGGCTTTGCTGAGAACTTTAAATTCGGGGTCAACGTTGATTGCAATGCCTTCTAAGGTGACGAGCGATCGAATAATCAAAGCATAGTAGGCTGGAACTCGGAAGGGATATTCGTACATCACTGCCGATAGTTCGTCTGTAATGCTTTTGAAATTGAGTTCGGCGACGCTAGCACCCAAAGCATTGTTAAACACTCTAGCCAAGGCGGGAATAATTGGTGTTAAATCGGTGTCTGGTGTTAAAAAATCTAACTTTACATAATCTTTGGCTAAACCTTCAAAGTCGCGATTTACCAAATGGACTACAGCTTCTAATAGGCCGTATCTTTGATATGGTTTAACTTCGCTCATCATGCCGAAGTCGAGATAAGCTAACTTACCGTCGGGAGTTGCCAAAAGGTTGCCTGGATGGGGGTCAGCGTGAAAAAACCCGTGTTCCAAGAGTTGTCTTAGGGAGCATTGCACGCCCACTTCAATTAAGTAAGGAGCGTCGATTCCTTGAGCTTTGACGGCTTCTAAATTGGTGAGTTTGATGCCGGTGATCCACTCCATTGTCAAGACGCGGCGGCGGGTATATTGCCAGTAGATACGGGGAACGTAAATATCTTTAAGGTGGCCGTAGAGTTCTCTAAAACGTTCGGCATTTTGTCCTTCGTGGGTGTAGTCCATTTCTTCGTAAATGCGTTCGCCCAATTCGTCCATAATTCCTGCGAGGTCGCTGCGAATCATTTTGAAGTTGTTTTGTGCCCACAGTGCGACGCGCCGCAGGATGTAGATGTCTAAACCAATGTTTTCGGCTAAGCCTGGTCGTTGGACTTTGATCGCGACGGTTTCTCCGGTTTTGAGTTTGCCTTTGTAGACTTGTCCGAGAGATGCTGCGGCGATGGGATCGGGGCTGATTTCTGCGTAGATTTCTCTGGGGTGGGCACCCAATTCTTCTTCTATAAATCTATATGCTACTTCGTTGGGAAAGGGTGGTAATTGGTCTTGCAGTGTTGTGAGTTCTTCTAAATATGCTGGCGGTACTAAGTCTGGTCTTGTTGAGAGTGCTTGTCCGATTTTGATGAAAGCTGGGCCTAGTTGACTGAGAATTTCTCGTAGTCTGGCGGCGCGACGCTTTTCGTTGGTGGCGGTGCGGCCTGTTTTGCCGTCGAACCACAAACTGAAGGTAAAGCCGAAAAATGTCCAAATCACACTCAGTAGTCTTCCCCAGACTTCTAGAGGGCGATTTTTGTATTCGGCTGCGATCGCCACTGGATCGTATCGAACAGCTTCTCCGGCTAACTCGAAAGCTATGTCTCTGGCTGATTTGAGGACTTCGGAGGTTACGGTGTCTGTCTCTATTGCTACTGGTACTGCTGGCAGGGGAATGGTGTTTGCATCTTTGAGATTGCCGAGTACAGGCTGAGTCGCAGAATTTGCATAAGTTGGCGGGGAGGCTGGCGATACAGTCTTGACATTCATAACTCAGACCTAGTGTGAAGCATTGTAAACATATTGTAACAATTTAAGGATGAAGGAAGACGGAAGAGTCAAAAAGGAAAAGGAAAAAGAAGATTTTCGTAACTGCTACTCGTGGCTTAAGTTGAGGAGTCGATCGCAAATTCCTGAGAGTTGCAATTTGGTACTGACGGGCGATCGAGGTTGAGGTATTTCCGTATTGGGCCAGTGGGCTAAGTCGTTACAGGGACAGCACTCGGCGGGCATTCCCGAATCCCGCAAGGGTACGGGCATGGCACAACGGGCGCAGGGACTGATTTCCCAAGCAGGTGTCAGTAGTTCGCCTATGGTTTCCTTTGTGCCTTCGAGATAACAGTCTCCGCTGTCGGGGGAGACTATTTTTTGCCAGCATTCTTCAAATTCTTGACTGTAGCGATCGCCCGCAATTACTGATTTCGGCAGTAGTGCTTCGGAACCGTTGCGAATTAATACTTTTTTGCCTAGCTGAAACCAGTAAGCAATATATTTTCTCACTTGATATTCTGATGCCATAAGCTTTTATTCAACCTTGCAAGCATTTTTTTATCTTAGACTTTCCTGCTTCATTTTTAACCTATTTTATGAACAGTAAAACTTCCTCCTTAAGGGGGATGTCGGGGGGAGCATCCCGATTTTGCATAGGCGAAGCATGACCGCAGACCATTTATTAGCGATCGCCAAAGATTTACAGCGGTCATGCTTCGCCCCTACGAATATATTTGCCAAACACAGATGCACCGATATCGGGAAACAAAATATCGATTTTGTTTGGGAATTTAGGTGGTGTGGGTAGCGAGATATTTTTTTAGGGATAATTATCTAATGTAGAGTTTTTTGTAAATGGGGAGAATATATTAGATTTTAACTGATTTTGTGGAGTTTGAAACTTATATTTTCTCTAAAGTCGATCGCCCGCCGGAGTGTTATTTGATAGCTGGAAGCCTTGTACCCAGAGCCGTGAGATTCAAGGCGTAACCTCCGGTGGCGAGATAAACACCATCGGCGATCGCCCCGATGTGGCGGACAAGAGTGCCGAGGCGATCGCGAAATAGCCTTCCCGCTGGATAAGCAGGCACTACTCCCCATCCGGTTTCCTCTCCTACCAAAATTACATCAGCCATGGCGGAGTGCAAACTAGCAAGCAAATCTTGTTGTGTCTGTTCCCAAACAGTGGCTTCTTGTTCCAAAAGATTTGCCGTCCAAGTTCCGAGGGAATCAATTAACAAGCAATTTGAGCGATCGGTCGATCGTACAACTGGTGACAATTCCTCGATCGCTTCTACAGTTTTCCACTCAGGGGGACGGCGATTTTTGTGGCGCTCAATGCGATTTTGCCATTCCCGATCTGCCTGGTCAATCTTACCTGTAGCCACATAAATTACAGATTTTCCTGAATCTGCTGCCATAGTTTCTGCTAATTCACTTTTGCCGGATCTGGCGGGTCCGGTTACTAAGATTATTTGTCTTGAACTACGGATTTTAGTCATTAGTTAATTGTTATGTATGGGTGGTTATTTGTGGGTAGTTATTTCTTAGTTTAATTTACCTTGAGTAATTGCCAAGAGTCATTTTTAAGGGATAATAACATTAATGAGACAAGATCGGACTAACTCGATCGACAACCCTAGCAATTGGGATGCTGTTATTTATGTCAAAACCTCAGATATCAGCAATAATTTGTACCCACAATCGTCACAGCTATCTAGGTGCGGCGATCGACAGTTTACTGGTGCAGGATTTTCCTGACAACTTTGAAATAGTCGTAGTGGATAACGCTTCTAGCGATTTTGAAACTCCTGGTAGCTCAAAAACGCGAACCCGCCAAGTGGTAGAAGCAAGACTCCCTAATCCCCTACTCAAGTACATTTGGGAACCAGAACTAGGTTTGTCAGTAGCCCGCAACAGGGGCGCGAAGGAAGCTGGCAGTGAAATTTTAGCCTATCTCGATGACGATGCCGTGGCCGAGTCCGATTGGCTCAGGGTGCTATACAGTGCCTATCAAAGCAATCCAAAATTGGCCGTAGCCGGTGGTAAAGTCAATTTGCTGTGGCCTTCTGGAGTCAGCCCTCCCAACTGGCTGTCCGCCGGATTGGCCCAAAATTTGGGAGCCTATGATTTAGGAGAAAAGTGCATCTACATAACGGTGGCCGGATTAACTCCCAGGGGTGTAAACTACTCAATCCGACGCTCTTTTTTACAACAAATTGGCGGTTTTGATGTCAAACTCGGTAGAATCGGCAACAAATTGTTGTCAAATGAAGAATTGCGGGCCACAGAACTAGCATTAGAGCTAGGTTGGCAAGTAATCTATGTACCGGAGGCTTTAGTGCTTCACAATGTAGATCCCTCGCGACTGCACAAAGCTTGGTTTATCGAGCGCGGGTGGTGGCAAGGCATCAGCGAGTGTTACCGGGAACAATTGTGCGATCGAGCCGGTATCAGTCAGCTTTGGCGCGGGGGCGAAAGAATACTCAGGGGTGCGTACAAGTCTTTTAAATACATTAAAAACCCAGGACTGCGCTTTGAAAATTTTGTTTTTGTCTGGGGTCAAATTGGTTATTTAAGTGCAGCCGTCCGTGGCATAATTTTTCCACCGAAATCGACCCAGAGGCATTAGGCTATAGGCAATATCCCTTGCTGTGTAGGGTCCCGCGGCGATGCCGATCGCATTTTATCCATCACAACTCGACCGCATTCAGTTTTAACCACTCGATTATGACCTCTAGTCCATCCAAGATTCCGGTTTCGGTTCTCATTCCGGCAAAAGACGAAGAACTTAATCTACCTGCGTGTCTGGCAAG
>NZ_JAHRFC010000015.1:0-118744 GCF_020883015.1 Microcoleus sp. CAWBG640 | reverse complement strand
TTCCTAACGCTCGTGATGCGATCGTTGCAGAGATTTTTGGGTGTTTTTACTCACGCTTGGTCTCGGATGATTCACTTTTACCCCCTCAATCCGCCTATGTGCCAGTTGGGGGTGCGGAATGTGGGTTGAATGGAAACTTCAGTTCAATCTAGTTGAACCAGAACACCCATCGGATATCTCCCCACTCGTTGGGGAAACTAATTGAATGGAAACTGGACTTTACTATTCTTGGAATTTCCCTAGGATTTTTGTCCTCCCCACTCGTTGGGGAAACTAATTGAATGGAAACGAGAAAGTAAGTCTGCAACTTGCAGACTTTTCTCTACCATTTCCCTACTCATTATTCAAAGCTCAGTAGTAGTTAAAACTCTTGTGTTGATTGAGGCGATCGCTCAGCACATCAGCAAAACCCGCGATCCACTGCAACATTACGCGGCTCTCGAAAGGGCGATCGCTAATTTCTCCATCCCAAAGTGAGGCCATTTCAACTTGAGTTTTATCCCCACGAGTCTTTGCAAACTGTACCGTTTTGGTATGGGTCGTGCGATCAGGTAAACAGCACAATATATCAGGAACTTCTTCCACTTTACCTATAACCGCCTTGGCGCTTGCGTTTGCGATCGCCAAAAATAAAAGCGATCGCGCTATCTGATAAGATTTTTAGCGATCGCCTAACAATCAATATATATGCTGACTGCTATACAAATACTAGACTTGTCTAGACATTTGCTTCTAGCTTCATCGGGAGCATGGGAGCAGCTATCCCTGGGCAAGCTTTCACGGTTTAGCCAACCGCGATAAATTAATTGCTCACCCTCTCTGGTAAATAAAGGGGTTTTTTTTTAACCCGGACTTGCTGTTGCCCTTGGACTTTGCTTGTTTTGCCCTCTTTGCTTGAGGTATTTTTGTTGGTTGTGGCTACTCCTGGGGCAGGAGTGCTTTGATTTTGTCAACAAATAGCTGATGGTCTACTACTGGCTTGGATATATAGCCATCTGCACCACTCTGATCCAGAAAAGTCTCTCTATCTCCTGCCATGGCATGAGCCGTCACTAGGATAATTGGCAGGGAAGCAGTTTGTGGGTCTGCCTTTAGCAGTTGGGTGATTTTGATGCCATCAACAGCTTTTCCTTGGTACACGCTACGTGAAAGGGACACATCCATCAAAATCAAGTCTGCTTCGCCTTTGGAGGCAATTTGCATCACCTCCTCGACATTTTCTGTGTGTTTTACAGCCAAGCCCCCCCGCTTGGTTAAAATTTTAGAGAAGACTCTAGCATTGACTAAATCGTCCTCTACAATCAGAACGGTTTTCATAAAAGTATTCGGTAAGTGAAAAGCTCAGTATCCTGAGACGGGAGCAGAAAATACCCTTTGGGGCCCCTCAGCCTCCTCGAAAGTTCGATCGGGCAACGCTACTTTTGGGGCATCATTACGCGAACGGGTATCGCGCCAGTGGTTTTGAAAAAAAAAGCCACTGTGAATCTTTTTTTTGTCGGTTACACAATTTCCCATAATTGTTGTGAAGTAGACATCCAGCCCGTTGTTTGCAGGCTTTTGAGGAAACATCCACCTTCACAGAATCTGTTGGGCAAGGGCGTGCTTTTTTTGCCCCACTTGCGATGGGTAAATTTCACACACTCCTGAGCTCATCGCGGATTCTTTCTCCCACTCCACAGCCCGCCGGCGATCGCACTACGGTTTGCTAGTTCGTTAGAGGCTCGTCGTTGGCTAATGCTGGACGGAACTTGGTTACTTGAGTTTTGCGATCGGAAAGCAATGTTGTTTAAATAGTTTCAAAACTTTTCAATTGCAAGGGACAGAGGGGGGAAGTAGCGTCACTTTCCCTTTTTGTCTAGGCTCAAGTAGTTCCTCTTTTTAGCAAGGGGTCTGGTCGGTTTTGCTTGTGGGAGTTTTTGTCTATCAAGTTCAGTCTTTTTAGGGCTTGGTTGCAGGTCAGTAATTATGGGAAGTTGAGCATCTTCGTGGTTTTAGTCCAAAGAGGAACAAGGCACGGGGGTTTTTTCCCCGTCAAATCGTGCAGCGTTTTTAGTGCCATAGGCCGGGAACTCTGCAAAACCCGTATTTGATAAGTGTTGGTTTCCTACTTGCTCTTAGAATCAAGCAATGTTTAGTCCTGCTGGTATCACTGATGTTGGTATACTAACCAATCAGTTTTACGCCAGCATGGTTGCATTAGTTGTTGACTTGTGTTTTAGGTTTGGCAGATAGGCTGAATAAATGCAGGGGTACTAAAAAATTTTAGCCGAGGCAGTCTGTGCAAAAGCGAACTCAAAGAAATTGTTTTCACATATCGTGTAAATAAAAAGGTAGGCGCCATTGAAGGCAACATAGAGGTTAGGGTAAGAGTGGAGGGTAAAAAGCAAGTGTTGCCAGTCTTCGGCAGTCTTATTCTTTTTTCATAAGTTAAGTTGATTTTTATCCCCCTGATTGGTGGCTTTGTCGAACTTTCAGTTCCAAGAGCGACAAACAGTTTTCACGCTTAGATAGGCAACCATTACGAGCCCCTTGACTCTTGCCCTAGCACTCAGGAATTAACGGACATAAGGACTCATGGCTAAACAACTCAACCTACTTTCCGGGCAAGTAATTTCTACGGCTTTGCACGCCGAGATGCAGCAATCGTACCTTGAATATGCCATGAGTGTGATCGTCGGGCGAGCTTTGCCTGATGTCCGCGACGGTTTAAAACCCGTTCACCGCCGAATTTTGTACGCGATGCACGAACTCGGTCTGACGCCAGACCGCCCCTACCGCAAGTGTGCCAGAGTAGTGGGAGATGTTTTGGGAAAATATCACCCCCACGGCGACCAATCGGTTTACGACGCTTTGGTGCGTATGGTTCAAGAGTTTTCGAGTCGCTATCCTTTACTGGCGGGTCACGGCAATTTTGGTTCGGTGGACAATGATCCGGCTGCTGCCATGCGCTACACCGAAACCAGACTGGCTTCGATCGCTCATGAAGCCATGCTAACTCAGGTCGGTGATGCCACTGTTGATTTTACTGCTAATTTTGACAGTTCGCAGCAGGAACCTACGGTTTTGCCTGCCCAGTTGCCTTTTTTACTTCTCAATGGCTGTACTGGCATTGCTGTGGGGATGGCAACTAATATTCCCCCACACAATCTGGGCGAGGTGGTGGACGGTTTAATTGCATTGACTGAAAACCCGGAACTCTCAGATCAGAAGTTGCTGGAACTAATTCCTGGACCGGATTTCCCGACTGGTGGGGAAATCATTGCCACAGAGGGCATTATTGATGCCTACACTAAGGGGCGAGGCAGTATTGCTGTCAGGGGTGTGGTTCGGGTGGAGGAAGTGCCTGGTAATCGCAAAATACGCACTAAAACGGCGCTGGTGGTGACGGAGTTTCCTTTTCAGGTGAATAAGGCGGCTTGGATTGAAAAGGTGGCGGATTTAGTAAATGCTGGCCGACTTGATGGGATTGCTGATTTGCGGGACGA
The DNA here is from genome assembly GCF_020883015.1 of Microcoleus sp. CAWBG640. Taxonomy (NCBI): domain Bacteria; kingdom Bacillati; phylum Cyanobacteriota; class Cyanophyceae; order Oscillatoriales; family Microcoleaceae; genus Microcoleus; species Microcoleus sp. CAWBG640. The sequence goes on along the minus strand of NZ_JAHRFC010000015.1, from coordinate 115,259 downwards.
AAGCGATCGCGAGGGTATTCGAGTTGTGGTCGAACTCAAGCGCGAATCTAACCCAGAAGCAGTTCTAGCTCGTCTTTACCAACAAACTGACTTGCAAAGTAATTTTGGCGCGATTTTGCTGGCAATTGTCAACGGTCAACCGCGACAGTTAACTCTGAGACAATTGTTGCAAGAATTTTTGCATTTTCGGGAAGTGACTCTCACCCGTCGCTACAATTACGAGTTGGAGGTTGCCCAACGTCGCTGTCACATTGTCCAAGGCTTAATGTTGGCTTTGACAAATCTGGATGTGGCGATCGATATTCTCCGAAATGCTCCCGATGGCACCACTGCTAAAGCCAATTTCCAAGTTCGGCTTAATTTGACCGAAAGTCAAGCTGATGCGATTTTGTCGATGCCGATGCGTCGGCTGACTGGCTTGGAAAGGCAAAATTTGCAGTCTGAGTTGGATGAGTTGACGGTAAAAATTCAAGAATTGCAGCGGCTTTTGGGCGACAGACATGAACTTTTGAAGGCTTTGAAGAAGGAATTCCGATCGCTCAAACGTAAGCACGCAGACCCGCGCCGTACTAAATTGGTGAATGGCCCGGCACCTGCTGCTAACGGCCAACCAAAAAGTTCGGGTAAACAAAAATCCTCACTCCCATCTGACACAGAATTAGCTGCGCCTCACACCCTATTTCCCCAGCCCCAGGCAGAGGAAACTATTGTTGAGTTTACTCACAAACATTACGTGCGGCGGCTGCCGACGGCCGATCCATCCCGTCCTAAAAGTAGGGAAAAGTCGCTTCAAGCTTTAGAAAAAAATGAAGATTTTATTCTCACCGCCACCCCGACTACAACCGATCGCAATTTAGTCATCTTAACTCCCAGTGGTAAGGCTTATCCCCTAAAAGTGTCTGATATTCCCACTAGCAGCGGGCGCGATCGAGGTACCCCCATCGTCAGTTTACTTTCGCCATCGGCTACCAAAGAAAGTGCCGGTCGCACTTTGTCCGAACTCACAGTCGCACACTTTATGTTGCCGGAAAATTCGGAAGCGACGGACTTAGTAACCCTGACGGAGCAAGGTAAAATTAAGCGTCTACCACTTTCAGAATTTGCGGATTTGACTAATCGCGGTGTGACTCTTGTTAAGCTCAAGGAGGACGATCGACTGCGCTGGGCTAGTCTTACTAAAGTCGGCGAACAAGTCGCCATCGCCACCAGCGGAGGCAGAGTCCTCCGGTTTGAAGTCAATGACGAACAACTGCCACCTATGGGCCGCGCAGCCCAGGGTTCTCAAGCCACGCGCCTGCGAAAACAAGAAGATTTGGTGGGTTGTGTGACTCTCGACCCCGATGACAGTCTGGTGCTATTTTCGGAGTTGGGTTGGGCCAAACGGATGCCCGCGGGTTCTGTCCGACTGACTAACCGGGGTGAAATCGGCACCCAAGCTTTTCGTTTCGCAGAACCTAAAGATACTTTGGTTGGCTTGCTGCGGGTGGTTCCTGGTAGTGATGTCAAACTTTTAACTAATACTGGTCGATTTCTGCGATCGGCTACTGATGCTATTGCTTTTTGGGGCAAGGATGCTCCTGGTGAGAGAGTTTTTGACCTCCATCCTGGAGAGAAAATCATCAAAGTTATTAGTTGTCAGTAGAAGGAAGAAGGAAGGAAGAAGGAAGAAGGAAGAAGGAAGAAGGAAGAAGGAAGATATTTTGCTTTTCTGGTTTTTCCCAATTCCCAATTCCCAATTCCCAATTCCCAATTCCCAATTCCCCATTCCCCATTCCCCATTCCCCATTCCCAATTCGCAATTCCCAATTCCCGATTCCCAATTCCCAATTCCCAATTTGAAAATAGTTCAATGGCTAAAGTTGTACTAGAAAATATCTACAAAAGCTTTCCACTCCGCCAAGGAGAGCAGGACAAAGAGGCAAATTCTACAGAAAATATCTCACCAGATAGCCCTCCATCCAGGTCTAACAGCGTTTTGCGGCGCATTAACCTCACTGTCGAAGATGGGGAATTTATGGTGTTAGTGGGGCCTTCTGGCTGCGGAAAAAGCACTTTGCTCCGATCGCTCGCTGGTTTGGAAACTGTGACTGCTGGTAATATCTGGGTAGGCGATCGGCTCCTTAACGATTTGCCACCTAAAGACCGAAATATCGCCATGGTCTTTCAAAATTATGCTCTCTATCCTCACTTAACTGTTTACGATAATCTCGCTTTTGGATTGCGGCGATCGGAAAGGGAGAAGAAGTCATTAGTCCTTAGTCAGCAGTCCCTAGGCAGAAGGAAAAATAAAGAAGAGATTACTGATAAAATTGAAAATTGGTTGATTACTAATATTGAAAATTATCAAATTCAGCGTTTACTCGAAGATTTGTTAGTAGGAATTACTCGCAATTTACCAAAGGGTTTACGCTATTTTTCGGAACGGGAAAAGACTGTGGGAAAACGAGTGATCAAAGTGGCTCAATTGCTGCAAATAGAACCTTTGTTAAATCGTTTACCCAAACAACTTTCGGGAGGACAAAAACAGCGGGTAGCTTTGGGTAGGGCTATGGCTAGAAATCCTGAAGTTTTTTTAATGGATGAACCCCTTTCTAATCTGGACGCTAAATTAAGGGGGGAAACTCGATCGCAAATTGTGCAGTTGCAACGACAATTGGGAACTACAACTATTTATGTGACTCACGACCAAACTGAGGCGATGACTATGGGCGATCGCATTGCGATTATGAATCTTGGTCAACTTCAGCAAGTAGATGTACCTCTACAGCTTTATAATAAACCTGCTAACTTGTTTGTCGCTGAGTTTATTGGTTCTCCGCCGATGAATTTTTTACCGGTGCAATTTACTGCCCCGTTATTAATTTCTCACCCTCATTTTCGCTTTACTTTACCTGATATTTGGGCAAAAAGTTTACAAAAGTATGACGGTAAATCTCTCATTTTGGGAATTCGGCCAGAACATTTGACCATTCACCCTCCTGCTACTAAAAATCTTTCGGTTCAAGTCGATATTGTGGAAGCTTTGGGATACGAAACCTATTTGCGGGTTAGTCTCACCGATGCACCAGCCCTTTGCTTGCAAGTACGTGTTCCTCCTGAGCGATCGATCCGTGTGGGCGAGGAGTTGTGGCTGGCGATCGCCCATGATAAAATTCACCTTTTTGACCCTGAGACTGAGTTGGCCATATTTCCCCGTTAGCGATCGCCAAGTCTTACCTTCTGTTTCATAAGCTTGCACTTTATGCAAGTACCTGTTATTTTTATTTACATAAGCCTTACAAAACTTAATGAAGAAAGTTCATACCATGCAACAACAAAAACGTAACGCTTGGAACTGGGGCTTTAGCGAAGGAGCAGAAAATTGGAACGGTCGTCTGGCGATGATTGGTTTCTCTGCTGCGGTCATCATCGAATTGGTTTCTGGTGAAGGATTGCTACACTTCTGGGGTTTAATTTGACATTCTCACGCCCGCTGAAGCCACGGTGATTCTAAACATCACTGTTTAGGCTTCCTCGTAGCCATCGGCTCGACGAACTACGCGCACTCGTTTAATTTGACTTAGCTGATAGAAATGTAGGTCACGAGTTCCCCACGAATGGCTTCGTCTAGCCGTTCGTACTGCTCGCTTTTCCCTTCTAGCTTGGCTTCAAATACTAACATTTACGTCGAGTGAGTGAAGATAAAGACTATAACACAGTTCTGGAGAAATTAAAGCCGTCCTATAAGGACGGGGCTTTAGACCCAGCTTTTTGGTAATTTTTGAATTGGTGCCTTTGAGGCATGAGAAAATTTGGGAGTTCTATTTGAGACTGCTTCGTAAAACTTACCCAAACTTAACTAAAGCCATCTTTAGCTACAATTTCGAGTTCACTTCCTGCGCTATTGAGTGGTCGGCCATCCCAAGGTAAGCAAGCTATCCCCCTCAAGCCGAGGGTTCCCAATTCAAAATATTTAAACTAGCATTCAAATCGCGGTCGAGCGACAAGCCACAAGCGGGACAATCGTAAGTCCTAATGCTTAGTGGCATATCTTTTTTCTGCCCGCAATTGGCACAAATACCACGCGCCGAAATCCTGCGTGTTTTGCCATCAAGGTCGCTTCTTTTTTATTCAATTTGAGCGCTCGCTTGACGCCAAACATGGAACTGACTCTGGGCAATCAACTGTAGATAAGTTTAGCAAACTATTTGCCACTTAAGTCTTGCTCCCAAATTTTTGGTCAGATTTTTTTCGTTAGGATTTCACACTCGCAGCCGAGAGTCAACGGTCAACCATCAATGGTCAACCGTCAACTATCCTCGCTGAGTGCAACTGGAATCCAAATCACTCTTTTGGGTGATGCTAGATAAATACTCTAGCGGATATATTCTTTTAAGATGCTGTTCCGGTTGGGATGGCGCAACTTCCGCAAGGCTTTCGCTTCGATTTGCCGAATCCGCTCGCGAGTGACGTTAAAGATTTGACCAATTTCCTCCAAGGTCTTCATCCGTCCGTCATCTAAGCCGTACCGCAGTCGCAATACATCTCGCTCGCGCGGGCTGAGGGTATCTAAAACGCTTTCTAAATCTTCCCGCAACAAATTCTTTGAGACTTGATCTTCCGGTGTTTCTCCGTCGGATTCAATAAAATCTCCCAGACGCGAATCTTCTTCTTTACCGATCGGAGTTTCTAGAGAAATCGGCAATTGTGCTGACTTAGCAATGAAGCGCAATTTCTCGATCGTCATTTCCATCTTAGTCGCAATTTCTTCTTCCGTAGGCTTGCGACCCATTTCTTGAGAAAGAAGTTTTGTAGTTTTCTTGATCCGCGAAATGGTTTCGTAAAGGTGAACCGGTAGGCGGATAGTGCGGGATTGGTCGGCAATGGCCCTAGTAATGGCTTGACGAATCCACCAAGTCGCGTAGGTTGAGAACTTGTAACCTTTTTCGTGGTCAAACTTTTCCGCAGCCCGGATTAAACCCAGAGAACCTTCCTGAATCAAATCTTGGAAAGACAAGCCACGATTCATGTATTTTTTGGCGATCGACACCACCAAACGCAGGTTTGATTGCACCATTTTTTCCTTGGCGCGTCGTCCGACATGGAGTCGATGACGAAATGCCGGTAGCGCCATCTCGACAGCAGTCGCCCATTCATTGTCTTTGGGTTCTCTGTCTAAATCTTCTAAGAGTTGTTCTCTGACTCGCTCCAATTCCAACAAATCGGCAATTTTCCGCGCCAGTTCAATCTCTTCGTCAGCTCGTAACAGCCGAATCCGACCTATTTCTTGCAAGTAAAGACGAATAGAGTCTTCAGTATAGTGCTTTTTCTTTGCCTGAGCTCGACGGCGAGCTTTGGCACCTTTGCCAGACTTAGTGTCGTCTTCCTCAGATTGAGTATCTAGAAAATCTTCTCGATCGTCTTCGTCGTCGATAAATAGTTCCAACTCGCTCTCAGGTAGAACGCTTTCGGTGTTCCGAAGCAACTCGATAGTTTCCATTTGGGGTTTGATTTTGGTTTCGAGTACGGTGTTTGCCTGGATCATGCCGCCTTCCTCATGCTCCTGAATTGAAGAATAAATAACAGTCGAATAGTGTCTGTTTGTAGTTTAGACAACTTAGCCAGTATTGACATTCCCACAGCCAGAAAGAGTGGGATTTTTTGTCTGCCAGTTATTGTCTACAAGAAATATTTTGATCGGATCGAGCCTCGCATCATCGGAGGATTTTTGTTTGGGTAATGTTAAGAACGTTTCTCAAGCTACCAGCACTTCCTTTGCTAAATCAAGATATTTAACTGGTAGTTACTGAGTAAGGAATCCCCCATGTACCCACAGGGTGTTGTTACCTTCTTAACCTAGACTGTGGTTAGACCTAACCGAGATATCTCTGTACAGATTTGAGCTGGTTATCCAGTTTTGTCGAGTATCTCGCCCATAGCAGACATGATTGTCGCGACCTCGAATTGAGTGCTTGGCTGTTTCCTTCGCAATCTGTTATCGCACTTTCTGCGATATTTTGCCTAGAAGCTCTAACCACAGAGCCGAGGGAAGGCACTTCGGGAAATACTAACTTTTCTAATTTGGACTTCTAATTTTTACCCGTACAAGTTTCCTTGGACGGAACCCTTTAACTTTTGTTTTCCAGGTGTCGAACTTTTAGTTCGCCTGCTGCTTTCACTCCGGTAGCCAGACATCGCAGTTGGACGGCTAGTTGCGGCCTTCTTGGATGCCCGTCTGCTGCACAAAACGCAAAAGTTTTGGATCGAAGCACCAAACAGTTCAGTATTGGATCTTGCAAAGACCTTTCCGATTGTAGCCTTTCTCACAAAAATTGGAAGATATTTTCCATTCTTTGTCAGAACTACCCAAGTTTTGTCAGCTTAGCTTAACAATACGCACTAAGGGCTGATTGGGTTAAATCCTCAGAATCGCCCACAAGAACTTTGAAACTTGAGATTGGCGTGTTTTTCGGCGAGTATGTGGGTGAACGACTGCGGCGTAGCCGTCCAGACACCGAGCAGACAGTTTTTGACTGACCGGAATTCCGGCTAATGTAATCCGTATAGATGCACCCATCTTTACCCTGTTTCCCTAAATTGAATCATTCTAAATCCGCGATCGAATAAAGCTTGTAGCTTTAGTTGTGACTCGGCAACTCTGGATTAGAGACCGAAAATTACCCCAAATGAAGCGTTGCGGGTTTAGTAGTGCAACAGGGGCTTTCTTTGTTAAGTTAGCTCAAATCTCAGAAATTGGGTCAAAATTTAACGTTAAATCACATTAAGTTATTAACGTCATATTCTCATTTAAGCAGTTGAACACAAGTTTGTCTCGTCAATAGTCAAAATTATGTCGATACATTTTACTGATACTTAGCTCCCCTTGTCACTCTCCGGTCTCAACTCTTCCAGGATTTTTTGACTTTCGCCACATACTTACGCGATCGCACTCTCTCAGAATCCACACAATTGTAAATTTTCCGTCAGTATAAATTCACTGTTACTGTAAAAATACAGTCAAAATGTAAAGATTCGATTAAGAAGCTTCCTAAATTTTAGGTAAAATTGCCCATTTATCTGGAATCAGAGCGATCGCCTGGTAAAGTAGACAGATCGCTCGCTAATGGATGAGGTTAAGGAGGTTGAGAGATCGAGCGGTGGCGCGATCGAGGGAATTTTTGTTACATTTCTTTACTACTTGTCCTCCGAAAGCATGACCTCTAAATCATCGATCGCGATCCTAGCTCAGCAACAGTGCGATCGGCAATTGTCTGTAAAGTTGATTATACCTGGGAACTATCGATACTTTCTAATAAACCTTGACAAAAGACTTGGAAGCTTTTAGAGCGATTTGATTCAGGATTCATATATTTAGAGATTTCGCTAGAGGCTTTATATTTTTCTAATCCTCCCTGATGATATCCAGCTCTTCGTAAAACTCTTTCTAAAGCCTCCCATGTGCCTCCTTTGATAGCATCAGGATCTCGATAGGGTTGTTGATTAGCTAAATTGGCAGAGACTTTAGGATAAGCTTGGCAAATTGCTTCAACATCGCCGAAAAACCATGCTTCTAATTCTTCAACCACAATTCGATTTAATACTTGAAAAGATTTATTTTTTTGACATGAAGATTTAGTAATTAATCCGGCTAATATTGATATATCTTCTAGTTGCTTTTTTAATTTTAGACAATCTTCTCGATCTTCATCTATTAAAATAACAATTTTCCAATCAGGTGGAAGCCATGCTTGATAACCTTTCAAACGGTTAGGCAATTTACAAATTAAATCATCTTTCCCTCTAAAAGCATGAATTTTAAATGTAACAGTCGATGGCAATATTTTAGGCAAAAGCTGGGTTAAAGCTGATTCTAGGGATGCTTCTTCCACTAAAAACTCAAAATGCAAAATGCTCACCTCCTCTTAATTTTTAGGTTTAAATGATTGAGGAGCACCCGCATTTTTGAGGGGGTTTCCTACCTCAAAAAAATCTTCCATCCACAGCGAACCAAGTAATGCACCATGATCCATAAATTGTTTTACTCCCTGCATATCTGCGGTTCTTTTTGCTTGAGTAAAACCTTTTTCATCTCGATATAATACCCATAATTCTTCTGGTTTTAAACTATCCACAAAAAAAGGAGAATGGGTTGTTACCATTAATTGAGTATTAGCAGAAGCAGAACGACATTCTTCGGCAACTTGAGGTAATAAACGCGGATGTAAATGATTTTCTGGTTCTTCTATTCCAACTAATTGCGGGGGATTGGGGTCAAACAATACTGTTAGATAAGCTAAGAGTTTTAACGTACCGTCGGAGGCATATTTTGCCAAAATAGGATGAGAAAAAGGAGCATCTTTAATTTCCAACAAAAGTCTGCCATCTTGCATGACAAGAGCCTCGACTTTTTCCAGGCGTGGAATACGAGCAGAAAGGGTTTTTAGTATTTCTTCTAACCGTTGGGGATGTTGTTCTTTTAGATATTGAATAACATTGGGTAAATTGTCACCAGTGGGGGACAATCTTTCCTGTGCACCTGCTTCAGGAAGGCTGCGGGTATTATCTGCGGTTAAATAAGATAAATACCAACCTGTAATAAACCGCCTTAAAGCACTGACGCGGGGATGTTTGGCAAATTGTCCTAATGTATTTACTGCTAATAATTCAGACGATGCTAGTTGTTCGGTGATCCTTTCATCTTCTTCATCAGGAGTTGCGCCACTAATGACTTGTCCTTCGCCTTTTTTGAAATCTAAAAAGCGAAAAGGTTTACCTTGACCTGCTCGTCTCCACTGTAGCCATTCTTCAGCGATAAAAGGACGATTGTTTTCTTCATCTATGGCGAGATGATAGGTGATTAACGGTGATTTTGATGTTTCTCGATACTTTAATTCAATGATGATACAGCCTGTACTGTCTCTGGTACGTAATTCTCGGAATCTGCCTCGTCTATCCCATGCTTTTCTTAGGCTTTCGGTGAAACATTCAGACAGGAAAGCGAAAACATCAAAAATAGTTGATTTTCCGCTCCCATTTGGTCCCAAGAAGACGGTTAAGGGAGTAATTTTTTTAAGTTCTAGATTATGTAAAGCTCGGTAATTTTGGACTTTGAGATATTCTATACGAGGAATATTTTTCATTTCACATCCTGAATTATAGTGTCTGTTTCTTTAATAAATAGTCTGTTAAATTCCCGACTTTTTTAAGAAGTCGGGAGTCTGGGTGTTGGTTTGTTTGAGGTTGTGCTAGAGGAAAATGATTATTGATTCCGCAGTTTAGGATTAACAAACTCATTCAATCCTTCTCCCACAAAAGACAATCCTACTACCATTAAAGTCATTGCCAAACCGGGAAACAAGGCTGTCCACCAAATTCCTGTAGGTAGTGCATCCAGGGCTAAACGCAAATCATGTCCCCATTCAGGAGTTTCTTCAGGAAGTCCCAAACCGAGAAATCCTAAACCTCCTAGGGTTAAAATGGCATCGGCAGCATTGAGCGCAAACAACACTGGTACGCTCTGAATCACGTTCAAAAACAGATAGCGGGAAAGGACTGTCCAAGTATCAGCCCCCATAGCTCTAGCGGCTTCAACAAATAGTTCCGTTTTGATGCTGGTGGTGTGATTTCTGACAACACGGTAGTATTGAGGAATGTAGGAAATGCTAAGGGCGATCGCAGCATTCAAAACTCCTTTCCCCACCACAAAGGCTAAGGTTAAAGACAGCAGCAATCCCGGCAAAGTATAAATTGTATCCATTAAAAACAACAGGATGCGATCGAGTTTGCCACCTAAATAACCGCTAACCAATCCCAAGGGTACACCGATCGACAAACTCAAACCCGTAGCGAGAATGAGCACTTGCCAAGCAGCCCTAGAAGCAAAAAGCGTTCGAGAAAAAACATCATAGCCACTGCGGGTAGTCCCAAACCAATAGGTTGCTGAAGGCGGTTCATGGATGGGATTGATTAAGGCATCTGTAGGATTTTGCAGCCATCCCCAAGTCTGTAGGGTTGGGCTGAAGGTGGCAATCAATACAAACGCAGCGGTGATTGTCAAACCTACCCACATCATTTTCATTGACAGGTTTGAGGGTGCCGCAAGGTTGAGAAATCTCGGTAGTCGGAGTCTGCCTTGAGCCATAATTAATAATTGGGAATTGGGAGTTGGGAAACATTCTGATCTACTCAAATAGAATAGCGTCGATCTGCTCGTTTCCGGTTGCGCGATCGTGATTTAACCGGACCTAGGACGCTCCAGAACACAGAGAAATATCTGAGACAAGTTCCTATTCCGATGAAGAGAAGAATTGAGATCGCTGATGTGTTGAAGCCATTGTGCGTTAAAATAGTTTTGGTACTAGGCCTGTTGATGGAAGATCCTATGATATTCCTAAAAATGCAAGCACCTCTGGTTGTGGAGAACTCAACTAGACTTTTATGAGGCTCAAAACCTTTACCTGATTGGCTTTGAGGCCTCTCGAACCGGCAAGGAGGTGCTTGCATTTTGACAGAACCTAGGCTGTGTAAGCTTTTGAGGGTTGCTCTATGTCTGTGGTGATGACCTTTTTTGGCATAATTGCTATCTCCGGGTGCCTTGAGTGCTGGGGTGCTTGCAAAACTGGCCAGGAGGCATTGCTATATAAGGGGTTCAGGAACCGCTGTGATTAAACCTTTGATGCCGTAAGGCGTTGAGCACAATTCTAACACTTCTAACACTTGGATTGACCAAGTGATTAAACCTTTGATGCCGTAAGGCGTTGAGCACCAATTTGGAGCAATCCAACAGGGGATGACCAAGGCTGTGATTAAACCTTTGATGCCGTAAGGCGTTGAGCACTATTCAATGCGAGAGAGAGCTGGAAAATGACGGTGTGATTAAACCTTTGATGCCGTAAGGCGTTGAGCACAAGTTTACGAAATAGAAGAAACACCAACGCGAACCGTGATTAAACCTTTGATGCCGTAAGGCGTTGAGCACGGTTAAGCGGGGATGAAATCGGCACTGCCTTGAGGTGATTAAACCTTTGATGCCGTAAGGCGTTGAGCACATAGCCCGTAGGCGGGTCAATCTCCGAACTTATCCAGTGATTAAACCTTTGATGCCGTAAGGCGTTGAGCACAATCAACCGATACGGAAAAACCTCCAACTGCGGGCGTGATTAAACCTTTGATGCCGTAAGGCGTTGAGCACACCACAGTTGATTATCAGGTCGGCAAATTTAGCTGTGATTAAACCTTTGATGCCGTAAGGCGTTGAGCACTTACTACGCCGATCGACGCTGATCCGATCGTAGTTGTGATTAAACCTTTGATGCCGTAAGGCGTTGAGCACATGGAGATTCCAGATTCTCCACAACGGACTCAACGTGATTAAACCTTTGATGCCGTAAGGCGTTGAGCACGTTAATTTGACGGCGGGTGCATTGTGCATCCCTTTTTGTGATTAAACCTTTGATGCCGTAAGGCGTTGAGCACCTGCGAGGATATCCAGAAGAAACTTGGCAAGCAATTGTGATTAAACCTTTGATGCCGTAAGGCGTTGAGCACTTTTGTCGCTGCTGATAGACCCCGTGAAAAACTTTGTGATTAAACCTTTGATGCCGTAAGGCGTTGAGCACGCAACACGAGCGGCCAGTGCGTCTTGTCTTTGTTTCTGGTGATTAAACCTTTGATGCCGTAAGGCGTTGAGCACACAAAAGGCGGGGCTGTCAAGCGCAGGCCGACAAATGTGATTAAACCTTTGATGCCGTAAGGCGTTGAGCACATGATTTCTTCCTCCGCGTCGCACCCCCCACAGGTGATTAAACCTTTGATGCCGTAAGGCGTTGAGCACCAGGCGATCGAGCGTATTGGTGGCGCTCACAAGGCTAGTGATTAAACCTTTGATGCCGTAAGGCGTTGAGCACCTTCCAAATCTGTTGACAGTAGCGGGTTGGCGGGTGTGATATAAAATCCTCTCTTCATCCTCCTGTATTAAACTCTCTCTTCTCTTCCTTTGCGTCCTTCGCGCCTTCGCGGTTAAATCATTTCGATACAACCGGAATTGATATGATTAAACCTTTGATGCCGTAATATCGTTTCCAGTTAGATCGGAATGATTTAACCGCAGAGAACACAGAGGACACAGAGTCCGAGAGTGTATCTGAATAATTCAGATGCTACCGGATTGGATATGAGGCGTTCAACACAGCCTTGAGAAAAGACCCAAAACAGAAGCAGCAAAACCTACAAATTACTGGCAATTAACTCACGGTACTGGCTTTTTGGCTTCACTCCTTTGAGCTCCGTCACCAGAGCCTTATCCTTAAAATACTGAATCGTCGGTGTTCCCACCACACCAGCATTTTCCGCAATTTCTGGATCTTCTTCAATATCAATTTCCACGTAGTGAATTTTGCCATCAAACTCATCTACGACTTTGTTCAAAATCGGCTTGAGACTGTGACAAGGCCCACAACTAGGAGAAGCATATTTCACTACAATCAGTCGATCGCTATCATGGAACAACTTCCGCAAAGCATAAGCTCCTTCGTGTCGCGTCTGTTTGATATCAAAATTCTCGCTAGTTTCCCGCACTCTGGGAGTTTCCGCTACAGGTGCAGGAGTCTCCAATGACGACTCAGTTTGATGAAATTCCTGAGTTAAGCCCTTAGCCGAAAGCCACCTTTCTGCCAACATCGCACCCATACAACCACTACCGGCGGCGGTGATAGCTTGCCGAAACTCATGGTCTTGGACATCCCCAACGGCGTAAACTCCCTCAACGCTGGTTTCTACCGAGCCATGTTTCGGCCTAATGTAGCCGATTTTGTCCAGTTCTAGTTGACCTTGGAATAAACCTGTATTGGGAGTATGACCGATCGCATAAAACAACCCATTCACCGGCAAATTGCTTTCTGTCCCTGTTTCGGTATTTCGGACTCTAATCCCTTCGAGCTTGCCGTTGCCGTAAACATCCACAGGCTCAGTATTCCAGTGCACGGTAATTCTGGGATTGTTCAAAACCCGGTCTTGCATGGCTTTGCTGGCTCGCATGGAGGACGAACGGACTAACATATGAACGTGAGAACCATACTTGGTGAGATAAACTCCTTCTTCTGCTGCTGTGTCGCCACCACCGACTACTGCTAATTCTACGTTTTTGAATATCGGTGTAGCTCCGTCGCAAATCGCACAGGCAGATATGCCTAAATTCCAGTATTTTTCTTCGCTTGGTAGGTGCAGTCTTTTGGCTGTCGCGCCTGTAGCTATTACTATAGTGTGGGTTTTGATTTCTCGATCTTCCGATCGCACTGTAAACGGCCGCTGGCTAAAATCTACAAAAGTTACATCTTCTGTGTATAATTCTGCACCCCAACGCACGGCTTGAGCTTTCATCCGATCCATTAGTTCCGGCCCGGTGATACCTTCGGGGAAGCCGGGAAAGTTTTCCACTTCTGTGGTAGTCATCAGTTGCCCGCCAGGGACTCCTCCCATTTGATACCCTTCAAAGACTACGGGTTTGAGATTGGCTCTCCCAGCATAGATGGCTGCTGTGTAGCCCGCAGGCCCTGAGCCGATAATGACTAGATTTTCTACGGTTTGTGTGGTCATAGCAGTTTAGTCAAACTCATAACGACTTCGTTTAACTTCAATTATAACAAATAGGGGAAAAGTTGGATCGACCGTAGTTAATATTGTTGAGTAGTTGAGGGCGATCGGGACAACTCAAGTTAGTTAGATAAGCAAAAGCAATCTAACAGCGGATTTACTTTTAAATGTTCGATCTAATTTTTCACCCCAAATCTTAAGAAAATCTAAAGACAGCCAAAATTATTGACATCATTCTCAATTATTTTACCTATTTACTTGTTTTGAGGCTTGTGGTACGATTTTCACAATCCAGGGGCATTATGACTAATTTGGATTTTTAACCCTGAAACTTTGTGAATTCGTAAGATTAACTAGCTCTTCTAATGTCAATAGTCATTTTTATAGACAAAAAATGCCAGTTGAATATTTAAGAATTGTAACGCAAAATTTGCCTAATTTGACAAATAACCAGTATTGTGATAGGCAAAAGGCGATCGCGTGGCCAGGGAACAATAAACAAAACGCCTTGGTGACTGAGGTGAAATAAAATCCACTCTTCATCATCCTGTATTAAACTCTCTCTTCTCTTCCTTCGCGTACTTCGCGCCTTCGCGGTTAAATCATTCCGATACAACCGGAATTGATAGGAAAACTAAGCATCAACTAACAATTAAAATGTTGAGGGTCTAGCACGTCGGATGCCAGACCCTCAAAGGTTTGTACTTTCAATTGATTCAAGTTATTTTGAGCTTGCTCAAACTAATGGTGGGCTTTTTTGGCAACTACTCTGCTCTGAGCTAGCTATTAGCGGAGTCTATTCAGACTTCTGTGTTTGACTGTCCGATCGCAAGTTTTGCTTAAGAAATTTCGATTCTTACAATCGCTTTAAGCTAATTAACCAATCTGATCGCCACATCAACCTTTCTTTGCTAATCAGCTACAGGGTTCAGGGGCTGCCTGAGAACTAGAGACGATGAGGACAAATACTCTAATTCCAAATCTTTAATCCAAGTTGTTTGTGCTGCTTGGCTTTGTCCTTCATGTTGTTAAACTAACACAGACTTTCGGAAAAACATCAATTTCTTTACTAAACTTAACATTTTCAGGATGGCGATCAGATATCTCTAGGGAGCATCCCGATTTGTTTAGGGCGATCGCCATAAAACTGCCCAAGTCGCAGAGCCAACAATGCCATCGGCGGCTAGTTGAGATTGTCGCTGAGCAGCCTTGACCGCAGCTTGGGTTTCGCGGCCGAACACGCCGTCAACTCTCGATCGCAAAAATCCCTTGGCCCGCAGTCGCTCTTGCAAATCTCTGACTGCTGTTCCCCGCATTCCTCTTTTCAAAACCGGAAAACTAGCTGCTGTCGGCTCAGGGTTAGTCTGAGGATTTTCGGCTACCGGATTGTTGCTGTCGATCGTCCCGGCGATCGCCCCGGTAGTCGCAGGAAACAATCGATTCCAAGTATCTTGACCAACTATACCGTCGGGAGCAACCCCCGCGGTTTCCTGAAACTTGGACACGGCGGTGGCGGTGCTTTGCGAGAAAACCCCGTCTACATTGTCATCGTAAAATCCCAATAATTTCAGAGCAGCTTGCAGTTCTCGCACTTCCGAGCCCCGACTGCCTAAGCTGAGTGCGGGGCGAACCATTACACCTGTTTGAGCGATGAGGTGGCTGCTGTTATCCCCATGGGAATTTGCTGGGAGTGCTACAGCGGGAGTAGGGGCGATCGAACTAATTGCCACTAAACCGCACAAGCTCCAGATTCGGAGCCAACTCCTGATCTCGCGAGGGTGAATCCAGCTTGTTGTTAGATTTCGGCACATTATTAATTCGACCTTTGCAAAACTGGTAGCGATCGTACATCAAATCTGGAAAAATAGGGAATTGGGCATTGGGCATCGGGTATGAAATTTATGCAAAAAATTTATGTAAAAAACCCGGTTTCTATGAAAAATCGTGCATTTGTGCGACTGATATGCACCCAGAAACCGGGTTTTTGGCCCCGCTTGCTTCCTGGACTAGGGGAGCAATGCGTGACAGCTTCACCCAAAACTGTTAGATTTCCCTACAACAGACATTGAACCGCGTTCATTGGGTCCAGCAACACCATGTCCGAATCGACCAATATCACCAGAAACGCCAGCCAAATAGACATCACCAACGTCAATATCGGCAACTTCCAAGTCGGCACCATCAGTGGCAACAAATACAACGACCTTAATGCCAACGGCCGTCCCGATCCTGGCGAATTCCCACTGCCTAACTGGCAAATCTACCTTGACCTGAACAATAACCAGAGGTTGGATGTTAACGAACCTTCCACCTTCACCAACAGCCAAGGCAACTACATCTTTGCCAACTTACCAGCGGGTGTCTACCAAGTTAGAGAAGTTCAGCAACCTAATTTTCGCCAAACTACACCTAACCCACCACCGATCGGCATCACCAGCGGGACAAATGTCACCAGCATCAATTTTGGTAACAACTTCAACGCAGGGACGATCGCGGGTACAAAATTCAACGACATTAACAGAAATGGCAACATCGACCCAGGAGAACAGCCCCTAGCTAACTGGCAAATTTACCTCGACCTCAACCGCAACAACAGGCTCGACGGTGGCGAACCTGTGACACTGACCAACCTGCAAGGTAATTACGCCTTTGTCAATATTCCCGCAGATACATATTTAGTCCGAGAAGTCCAGCAGCCCGGTTTTCGGCAAACCACGCCCAACCCAGGCCCGATTACTGTGACTTCTAACGCCACAATTAACAATGTCAATTTTGGGAATGTTTTTTTTGTCGGCAACATCAGTGGCATCAAATACAATGACCTAAATTTCAACGCCATCCGAGATGCGACGGACCCGCCCTTAGCCAACTGGCAAATTTATATTGACCTCAACAGAAACGGCAGGCTGGACGCTGGCGAACCGAATACTTTCACAAAACCCGATGGCAGCTATAATTTTATAAATGTTGACCCCGGCAACTATTTGGTGAGGGAAGTCCAACAACCGGGATGGGTACAGACTACGCCTAATCCTGGCGCGATCGAGATTACGGGCGGTACTAACGCAGCCGGCATCAATTTCGGGAACAATTTTCCCACCGGTAGCATCAGTGGGTTCAAATTCAACGACCTCAACGCCAACGGTATCTACGAACCAACGGAGCCCAAAGTTGCCAACTGGCCGATTTACATCGACCTCAACGACAATAACAGGCTAGAGCCCAATGAGCCTTCCACTATCACTAATCCCCAGGGCAATTTTTCTTTCATCAATTTGCCCCCAGGCCGTTATTTAGTCAAGGAAGTTCCGCAGCCCGGTTTTCGGCAAACTACGCCCAATCCTACTCCGATATTTGTCACTAATGGTACTAACGCCACTAACCTCAGTTTTGGGAATGTGTTTGCTACCGGCACGATTAGCGGTTTCAAATTCAATGATTTTAATGCTAACGGTCGTATCGATCCGGGGGAACCGCCGATTCCCAATACCCAAATTTACATCGACCTGAATAACAACAACAGTTTAGAGCCAGGGGAAGCAAGTACCTTTACTGACTCCCAAGGTGGCTACAGTTTCCGCAATGTTCCTGTGGGTACTTATGTTCTCAGGGAAGTAACGCCACCTGGTTTTATTCAAACTACTCCCTTGGCTGTGGTGACAGTTTCTACGGATGTCAGGGCTAGCAGCATTGATTTGTTGACGGGAGATGCTGTGGAAAGGTTAGCAATGTCTTTCCCAGGTGACTCGCTCACGGGGACTGACGGCTATGCAGGCGATGTGTCTGCAAGCGGCGAAAGGTTGGCAGAAAGTTGGCTTTTGAGTCAGGAAGATGGTAATTATCAAAGCAGTTATTTGGCGATCGATCGCTCAATTGCCAGTTTAGGCGCTCTTGCTAGCTTTGACCCACAGAATGTCAGTCGGGAACCCTATTCACAAATCAACCAAATTGTCAATACCAATGACAAAATTAATTGGGCGATCGGTGACTCATCTCTGACAATGGGGGCGATCGGTATCCATAGTTGTCAGTCGTGCGGGTACACCACTCATCGCGATACAGCAGCAGCACAAGTAATTAGAGACAGAGGTATCCTTGCGGTCGGGCAGCCCGTGAGTAAAACTGCTTCTGGAGGCGTTCTATCGGGGATCGATAGTAATATCGGTCTAGAGTCGAGCCTGTGAGAGAAGAATCCCCCGCATTCTATGCGTGGGGAGTGTCAATGAAAAATACCGCAATTTGAGGGGGAAACCGCTGCACGAGTTAGCAGTCGCAAACCGCAGTAGACATCTCCCATAATTATTGTGGAACAGGCATCCTGCCTGTTCGATCCAGGCTTTTTAGGAGATGTCTAGTAAAAAGTCAGGAACACATTAAATCCCGATCGCGTGATACTCTATTGTTGGCAACCTCTAACACTCAAGCCAGAGTTCCGGGAACCCCGAAGCTTGGTTGTAGATTGGGAGCAAGATTCTGAGAGAGTCTTAGCCATTTTAAAGATAGAAAAATTAGTGGTCTAGGGGAAGAGGAACTGGGCACGCAATTCTTAAAAAATTGCGCTCAAATTACCACGGTTCTTCAAAACCTGATATAATTGCCAGCGACAAAGCTTAAAGCCTTGTTGTGTGAAAAGCCTCGTTGGAAAAAGTAAGGCAAGTTCTGCCTGATGTTAAGCCTGTGGACTGGTAGGAGCCGACTCCCCAGAGTGAAGCAGGAAGTGAATTTCAGCTTACAATCAGTAGGTTGGAGTAAGTTTCACAGAACGGAACATTGCCTCAAGCGCAGACCTATGTAAAATCGAATAGCGGTTGTCAGCTATCAGCAAAAGCTGTTGGTCATTGACAAACCCATACAATAGTCTGTAATTTACGTGGATTTAGGTGTGAAGGAGAAATCATGGAATTAGAATTAGATAATGAGCTACGCAGTGCCCTTCAATTACAGCCAGTTGTGGTTGGGAATGCTGGTCCGGCAATTTTAGGGATCAAGTTCAATGACTTGAACGCCGACGGTATCCGGCAGTCCAATGAACCAGGTCTAGCAAACATCCCCATCCTCCTCGAACCAGCCATCGGCAGTAACGGCCAACTAAACGCAGCTAACGGAGATATCTCCGTCCTGACAGACGCTAACGGTGGGTTCTCATTCATAAATCTTGTTCCTGGGAATTACGTAATTACCGAAACAGTACCTGCTGGTTCCCGCCCTACTACTCCCAACCCCCTCGCTGTTAACGTTGGAAACAGCAATGTCAACGTTTTCTTTGGTAACACCACAGTTACAGGTAGCCGGATCGTTGGATGCAAATATCTAGACTTAGATGCCGACGGCTTTCGAGATGGTGATGAACCGGGCATTAAAAATGTCAGAATATATCTCGATGGCAGCAACGGTAGCGTCCCCAACGGGCAATTCGATGCAGGGGAACTTAACACCCTCACCGACAAAAACGGTGCATGGTCCTTCAACGTCACACCGGGAACCTACAAAGTTAGGGAAGAACGGATCAGACCAGCAGTTCCTGCCAATGCCAATGGAGTAGAAGTGAATGCGACCAACGCAGAACCCTTAGAAACAAGGGATTTTCTCCAAAGCACCCCGCCTAATAACATTCCGCTACTAGATGTAACAGTAGCTGCTGGCCAAACTTTTGCCTGCGCTCAAGTTGGTGACACCCCGCTTTATCAAATTGAAATTAACAAGTTTCGAGACATAGACCGCAACGGTTCCCGAAATGTGGTTAATGGAGTTTTGGAACCCCCCATTGCTCGCGTACCTTTCATTTTAGATTTAAACAACAACGGTCGCTGGGATTCAACCACTGAACCCATTGCACTCACCGATGTCAACGGAGTCGCTACCTTCAAGGATTTGCGAGCCAACAATTACCCAGTATTGGAAATTTTTCCAGCCACATTGCCAGATGGTAGTGCTCCTGGCAACCTGAATGCTCCAGTAGCAACTACTCCTAACCCCGTTGTGGTTTCGGCACCTGGCCCACAAGCACGATTTCAGGGTACTATCAGCAAAGAGCAACCGCTGATTGTAGCAGACTCAACCTATACACTGAAGCCAAACGATCCTAAGTTCGTAGATACTAACCGTGACGGCACCCAACAGGTCGGGGAAAGATCCATTGCAACAACTGGTGAGCGGCCGATTTTTGCAGCGCCAACAAACACTTTACCAGCGCGTAACCCTTCACCGTCACTGACGTTTTCTCCTGTGGGGGTTAATGCTGGGAATGACACCAATAGTCCTGTGGGCAACACTCGACCCAACATCAATATCTTCAAATACAATGACCTGAATGCCAACGGTCGCTACGAACCAACTCAGGGTGAAGCACCTATCAGTGGTGTTACTGTGTTCCTCGACACCAACAATGATGGGGTTGCCAACGCCGGAGAAGCACAACTACAGACTAATGCCCAAGGGAGAGCAGGATTTACCAACTTGGCTCCCGGCAATTACACAGTGCGGGAAGTAGTACCTGCAAATTTCTCGGCTTCTACAGCTATTAGCGTTCCGGTGACTCTGAGCACTCAGGATGCTAACGTTACTTTTGCAAACACGCCGAACAGCAACATCACTGGTTGCAAATTCGAGGACTTTAACCTCAACGGCTATCGAGACGGAAATGAACCCGCAATTGCTGGTGTCACCATTTTTCTCGATACCAATGGCGACGGTCAGTTACAGTCAACAGAACGGACTACTACGACCAATCAGTTTGGTACCTTTGCATTCAACAATTTAGCCCCTGGTAATTACAAGATTCGAGAAGTAACTCCTCCTGGTTATTTCCAAACAACTCAACCTGTGGATGTTGTTCTCGGTGCCAATCAAACCTTTACCTGTGCTTTGGTGGGTAACTCTCGTCGCTATGATTTGTTAGTTCCTAAATTCCGGGACGATAACCGTAACGGTGTACGGGATGCGAACGAAGTTCCTCTAGAAGGTGTTCCATTTACTTTGGATTTGAACCGGAACGGTCGTTATGATGCCGCCAGCGAACCGCTAGTCAGAACTGATGCCCAAGGTATTGCTCGCTTTACCGATTTGTCTCCGGCTAATTACTCGGTTTTGGAAGTCTTCAACGTGGCTTCTGTTCCCAACCCGTTCCCCATCCCAACAGGTCCTAACCCGGTTAACTTTAATGTGCCTGGTCCGAACACAGTGCCTTCGCCAGTTCGTACAGCAAGGAGTGTTTCTGGAGTCGATCCTCTGACTGAAGGTGGACTTGATGCTACGGTTATGGCCAGCAGCATTAATACCAGCTCGATCGTCGTAGGCGAAGATCCAGGTATTAGCTTTGTTCCTGATGATATGAGCTTGAGCCGCACAGCGAGTGCAATGACTGTAGTATTGCCTGAAGCTAAGAAGAAGGATGAACTATTAGGTGTTCCTGCTAATTCTCCGACTGGTTTCTAATGTTAAGTTGAGTCTCTAGTTGGAGATTCAACTATTAGCAATTAGGTAATTTTTAGATAAACCCGCCCTCTCCTAACCTATGGTTGTTGAGGGCGGGTTTTTTGAGATTTTGAATGATGGTGGTAGGGGCGGGTTTTACAGAAAATATTTGATAAAAACTCACAATTCATATAAACCCGCCCTCTTTCTTTCTCGGAGGGCGGGTTTTTGGAGATTTTGAATGAGTGACAAGGATTGTTTGTGGAACCCGCCCCTACTACAGATAAACCACAACTTGGAGGGCGGGTTTTTTGATATTTTGGATGAATGATATCAAATTCGTTGGCATCGGAATTGTTAGAAATTAGGAGACGGCAGTGCCCATTAGTGTCAACTTAAGCCTGAAATCCCTGATAAATATCGCTTTTAGGCAAAGTCTAGATCCCCCTAAATCCCCCTTAAGAAGGGGGACTTTGATCGGACTCTTGTCCCCCCCTTCTTAAGGGGGGCTAGGGGGGATCGAAATCTAAGAGTCAAACAGAAGTCTCTGACTACATTTGACGTTAAGTTGACACCAATGGGCAGTGCCGTGTCCCTACCGAAAATAATACTGTTTCGTTGGCATCGGAATTGTTAGAAATTAGGACACGGCATTGCCGTGTCCCTACCGAAAATGATACTGTAGGGACACGGCATTGCCGTGTCCTCTATTATGTCTGAATGCTCAATTAGCCAGCCATTTCTTGCTGCAATGTGCTTTTAGCTGCTTTAAATTGAGTAGCCATTTGCTCCATTTCGGCTTCACTAAAGTGGTCGCGAATTTTAGAGAACATATCGCTTTCTTCTTGTTTTACGTGAGCCTTGACCCCTGCTTTTAGCTGGGCAATTTGAGCTTTGAATTCAGAAGTAGCATGGGGATTGAGAGCCTTAATTTGTGAGAGCATTTGCTTCATTTCGGCTTGCTCATTATATAGTTCTTGAGTGTCGCTGTAATAGCTGCGAACTGCTGGGTAAACAATTTGTTCTTCGGCTTCGGCGTGCACGCTTAAATCTTTGTACAACTGACCAAAGAATTCTTGCAGTTTTTGGGGATCTTCGGTTTTTTCGATTTCCATAAATATGGTATCGACTTTGCGGTGATCCATTGTGATGATTTCGATGATGTTCATTTCATCTTTGGTGCGGGTGACAGCACTACCGATGATGCCACTCATAGCAGCCATTCCATCTTGGACTCTAGCCCAAACGCCTTGGTCCGGGTCTTTTCCAGTTAGTTCGCGCACGCCCAAAACTTCTAGCATTCCTTTGAGTTGTTCTTGGTGAGCGCGGTTTTCAAAGTTGACTGTGTTGAGGGGGGTAATGGCAGCTTCGATATCGGCACCAACTACTTGGGCGGCTTTGTGAACTAAGAGTCCGGCCATTGTTTGTTTGTGTTTGAGGAGTTCGTGCTGACTTACTTTTTCAAACATGGTTAGTTCAGAACCTTTCATGAGTTTCTGAACTGCTTCAATCATTTCTGTGGTGGTTTCTTGTGGTTCAGATTGAATTCCATATTGAACGATCGTGGTTTCTAATACGCCCATGTTTTTGCGATCGTCCTCAAGCATATCCCGGAAGCGATCGCACAGTTCGGCATCGTTGCAGGATTTGATAAACATTTCTTCGTTAGCGATGAGCAACTTTTGCAGTGCTTTCATGTCTGCTAATTTCATGCCGATCGCTTGGCGTTTGGTGTCTTCAAGGGTAGCTACCATTGGTCTGTTCTCCTCTGAAATTCTGTCGTGTTCTTATTTTTAAAGGTATTGAAATATGCTGATAATTCCCTCTTTCTCCCGACTGATTCATTAATATCTCGCACAACCTATTGACTTTTAAACTAAAAAATGGTAGTAAATTAAGGCTCAAGGTAGTTTAAAAAAAGCAAAAATTACTTCCTGACAGACAACAGTCAACCCTTCGACTACGCTCAGGGCGGCGCAGTCAACTGACAACAGTCAACTGACAACAGTCAACTGAGTTTTGTATCAATGCACCCCGATCGCCCATCTGTAAAGCGCTAATATTAACTAAAGTTTAAGAATAATTAGCTTGTCTCAAATCCTGACTGCTTTAGATTTTCCAGCAAACGTCTGGAAGCTGAATAACGGGTTAACGGTCATTCACCAGCACCTGAAGGCTACACCTGTGGTCGCACTAGACGTGTGGGTAAAGGCGGGTGCAACGCTGGAGCCGGATTCGTGGTCGGGAATGGCTCACTTTTTAGAACATATGATATTTAAGGGGACTGACTCGATCGCCCCGGTCGAATTTGACCAAATAATCGAAAATCGTGGCGGTGTGACTAATGCAGCGACAAGTCACGACTACGCCCATTTTTATGTCACGGCGGCGGCAAGTTATTTAGCAGAAACTACTCAGCCACTAGCAGAATTGCTGCTGCGGGCTTCGATTCCAGATTCAGAATTCGATCGCGAGCGAGATGTGGTGCTAGAAGAAATCCGCCAAGCTCAAGATGATCCCGATTGGTTGGGTTTCCAAGCAATGATGGAAACAGTTTATCAGTGCCATCCCTACAGGCGATCGGTATTGGGCACAGAAGAGTTGCTGATGTCGCTAACACCCCACGAAATGCGCTGTTTCCATCGATCGCACTATCAACCAGAAAATATGACTGTGGTGATAGTTGGGGGAGTTGAGGAAGCACAGGCGATGGATTTGACTAGCAAAGCTTTCGGGGAGTTTTCCGACAGGTGGGAGTGTCCCAAGTTGGTAGCAGAAGCTGAACCGCCACTGGTAGAGATGCGCCGTCAGGAGCTCCACCTTCCTAGATTGGAACAAGCACGGCTGATGATGGCTTGGACTGGGCCGGGAGTAGCACAATTGGAAAGTGCTTGTGGCTTGGATTTGCTGTCGGTGTTGCTCGCTGACGGGCGATCGTCTCGTTTAGTCAGGGAACTGCGGGAAGAACTACAATTGGTACAGGCGATCGAGAGCTCTTTTTCCTTACAACGGGAATCGAGTTTATTTACGATAAGTGCTGTGTTGGCGGCGGAAGATGTCGAAAGGGTGGAAAGTGTGATTTGCGATCGACTTTGGCAATTGCAGTCTGAGCTGGTTTCTGAGGTAGAATTGCTTCGCTGTAAGCGTTTGCTGTGCAACGATTTTGCTTTCTCCATCGAAACCCCAGCCCAACTGGCTGGTCTTTATGGGTATTACAATACGATCGCCAAAGCTGAATTAGCGATGAGCTATCCAACCAAAATTCAAGGATTCGAGCCATTAGACATCCAGCGTTTAGCTCGACAATATCTTTCTCCCAAACACTATGCGGCCGTGGTGCTAAAACCAATTTAGTCATTAGTCAGTAGTCAGTAGTCATTAGTCATTAGTCAGTTTCCCAATTCCCACTAAATTAAAAATGAAAAATGAAATCCACCGCACAGTTTTAGACAACGGTATCGTTGTCTTGGCAGCAGAAAACCCAGCCGCAGATATTATTGCAGCTAGGATATTCCTACGGGCGGGTAGTCGCTGGGTACAGCCGGAACAAGCTGGATTGTGTCACTTGCTGTCGGCGGTAATGACTAAAGGAACCGATCGCCTGTCTTCCCTAGAAATTGCCGAACGTGTAGAATCGGTGGGAGCGAGGTTGGGTACGGATGCAACTTCCGACTATTTTTTGGTGAGTTTGAAGACCGTTTCAGCCGACTTTACGGATATTTTGGAGTTGGCGAGTGAATTGATGCGATCGCCCACTTTCCCGGAAGCAGAAGTGGAACTAGAACGTCGCATTGCTATATCAGCAATTCGATCGCAAAAAGAACAACCATTTTCCATCGCGTTTGAGCAACTGCGGCAGACGATGTATCAGGATCATCCCTATGCTTTCTCTACCTTGGGCACGGAAGATACCATGTCCAACCTGACTCGAACCGATCTCCAAAAGTTTCACAAAACCTATTTCCGCCCGGATAATGTAGTCATTTCGATCGCCGGCAGAATATCCACAGCAGATGCGATCGCCCTAGTCGATCGCATTTTTGGCGACTGGAAAGCGCCAGCAACACCGCTACCCACTTTAACCTTACCCCCCATCATCCCCCACCCGAAATCGGCGTTGAAGCCCCAAGAAACCCAGCAATCAGTGGTGATGTTGGGCTACCTTGCACCAGCAGTAAAAGATAGTGGCTACGCAGCGCTGAAATTGCTCAATAGTTATTTGGGAAATGGTTTGTCGAGTCGGTTGTTTGTGGAATTGAGGGAAAAGCGAGGTTTGGCTTACGATGTTTCCTCGATGTATGCGACGCGGTTAGATGCGGCACAGTTTGTGGTGTATATGGGTACGGCCCCGGAAAATACACAGACTGCTTTTGATGGATTGCGTACAGAAGTCGATCGACTAGCAAATACCCAACTTGATGACGAGGAATTGCAAGCTTGTAAGAACAAAATCCTCGGTCAATATGCTTTAGGAAAACAGACTAATTCCCAAATTGCTCAAGTGGTAGGCTGGTACGAAACCTTGGGATTGGGAATCAAATTTGACGAAGAATTCCAAGCAGAAATTGCCCAGGTGACAGCTTCAGAAGCGCGGGATGCTGCTAGGAAATTTTTCGTAGAACCCTATGTTTCTTTGGTAGGCCCGGAGGCTGCGATTAAAGAGTTTGGGCTGGTGGCGGTTTGTTGAGGAGGAAAAGTGCGATCGAACTTGTGAAAAGTTCGATCGATTCCATCCTGGGATAGACATTAGTATTTATTTTTGGAAACGAGTCAACAGCCTTTTGACAGTCGCGATGGGGTGTCTGACTCTCCAGACTTGAAAGTTATCTAAGATAGGATTAGTGCCTGGTAGCTTGACCCAATCATCGCAGAGAATACCTTCAACCGGGTTGGGCACCCCTGGGCGGCACCACGCTGTCGGAACTACTACTATTTTCTGTGGGTGCGGGTTCAACCAAGCACCCCACCAGGAAAAAGTGGAATTAGTAATCACATTAGCTCGACATAGGGTCATTAAATAAAGCTGCTGAGGAGCATTCAGGTTATCTACAAAGATCAATTCATGCTCTTTAATGTCACGCAAAAATTCTCTGGCTAAATCTGGACGATCGGAAAACACAAGAATCGAACCTTTGGGTTCGATCGCACTTAAGGAATTCTTGTAAAAAGAAAGCGGGTAAAGCGGGAAATATTCTCTGGTATTGCCGTAGTCGGTATCGAGGCGGAGCGAAAAGCTAACACAATCCTTTTGCAAAATGTCGCCATAGAGCTTTTTTACCTCAGTGACAATCTCGTTCTTGAAAGTGTACCACTCACGTACAAGTTGCTTGTCTGAGTAATATTTTTCAGATTGAAAGAAACCTTGCATTTCAGTGTGGTCTCCTATTGAAAGCGCTGCCGGTGTAAAGCCCGCTTCAGGATGAGGGTCGAAATAATGAACAATCCCGGCGGGTGCGCTAGCACGCTCACCTTCGTCCTTCAGGTTGAAGATATCATCACCATCCCACTTAGGGCAAAAAAATTGAGTTCCCAGACGTCGTGCTGTTGTTCTCAGGAATGCGTATTGAAATAATTGATTGCCCAGTCTTCCGTAGTTTCCTAACTTAGAGAAAGAAATCATGAGATATTACCTATGGTTTAAGACAGCTTCCAGCAGGCGTACACTTTAATATTGTATAGCAAATCGCCTTCATTGTCTGAGCGATTGCTATACAATATTAGCTGCAAATTTAGCGCAGGTTTGTATTAGTAGTAACTAATTTATGGCTAAATTCAATCTCAAATTAACCCGAAATTAACTGCACTGATACTGCTAGCAGAAACTCCACTAAGAGCCGCTAAAGTTTCGCCCGTTTGCGCAATGCGGATGAAAGTTGCACCGCTATTTTGGACAATAGCCAATTGCGAAAAACTCAGCCCGCTACCCAATACTAACAAGTCTTTACCAACTTCAAAATCATCAATGGTGTCAATACCTGAATTGGTAGATAGCAAGAATTTATCATTGCCAGCACCACCTGTCAAAGTATCACTTCCCAAGCCGCCAGTCAACAAATCATCACCCTTACCGCCTAGCAGAATATCATTGCCATCGCCACCATTCAAAATGTCAGCACCGCGATTGCCAAACAAGGCATCATCACCACTATTTCCGAGCAAAGTATCGCTACCTTTACCGCCGAAAAGACTGTCATTCCCAGCGCCACCGTCTAGGGAATCATTGCCCTTCATGCCCATCAACACATTATTGGCGCTGTCACCAGTCAGAGTATCATCGCCATTTGTACCGTTAATGGCATTCTGGGAATTGCTGCCCAAATCCGCATCGCCAGTGATAATAGGAGTCGCAATTCCCACAGGCAATATCACTGCTTGAAGTCGGCTATCTAAAGCAGCACCAGTATTGTCAGCAACCACCTGGGAAATTGTCTTAGTTCCCCCACCAATCGCTTTGAAGTCTTGAGTTGTTGGACCCAAAGCTACTTGTTGGACGCGGGCTACTGCTTGAGGAATTGATGTTCCTGCTGGGTTGGAAACAGCGGAATCAATGCGTTGATTTGCGGTTGCCATTACTGTCGCTGCTTGGGAGGTAATTGGGGTGATTTTTTGACTGTTGAAACTGGGGTCAATCTGCTGGATTTTCGCGGCTGCTTGCTGAATGATTGGTTCTAAAGCTGCTGCGTTGCTGAGGTTTAAGATTGTACCTGATTGAATTTGGTTCGTAATTGAACTGACAACAGCTTTGACAATATTGGTATTGGCTGCACTGGAAGCACCGTCAATCAAAGCGGTTGTTTGGGTGATGAAGTTTTGGACTTTCACCATTGCTGCTAAAACTTGGACTCCCCCTGGCTGGTTGTTGTTGGTAGCTAAGATTGGATCTAAGCTAGTCAGGTCAACTTCAGCGGGGAGGGAAAGGGCGGATTTTACTAAAGATTGGGCGGCTTCTGGTGCAATTCCTTTGTCGATTAAGTCGGCGACTAAGCTGGTGAGGAGGGTGACAACACTAGAATCTGGTGGTGCTGTGACTGGTGTTTCTAGCGGTAATCCGGTGGCGGTGTCAGTGCCTCCGATGGCTACTAAATTGCCTTCTGATGGGTCAATTTCTCCGTTTTTGTTGGTGTCGAATATCTCGAAGGGGATGTTGAGATTAAAGCTACCGTTGCTGTTAGTAATTGTGGATGGTTCGTTGGTGTCGAGGATGCCGTTTTTGTTAGCATCTAGGAAGACAGTAGCCCCGGAGATGTAGCCGTCAATAACCCAGCGGCCATCTTTTGTTGTTACCTTGAAAGTCTGTTCGCTACTGGCATTTTGAGAGTCTGTAGCTATTAACTTCACGTCGAAGGGTTCCGAACCGCTTGGGGGAGTTCCGGTGAATGTGATGGTGTTTTGGAAGGAGTCGGATTCAAGTCCGAGCCAATTAGTGTTTGGACTACTATTTGCTAAAGGACTGCCATCAGGTAGAGTTAACTTGTAAGAAATCAAGTCGCCATCCAGGTCGGTGTATACATCTTTGATGGCTTGGTTAAACTCTGTGTACTTCCCACCTAAATGAATCTGCTCTTCTGGCGGGCTGTTCTTAGTAATCTCCGTGGTACTCAAGTTATATTCGCCTGTAGCACCGCTACTGTAACTCGTGGATCGCACAAGGTAATTGATGGTTGGCTCCACTTTGAAGCTGAGTTGGGAGTTCAAACTTCCGCCAAAGTCATCGTTAAATTTGATTACCTCGTTAGTATCTGCATTAACCAGTTGCAGGTAGGTGTCAAAAGGCGCGTCGAGGTTGATTTTCACCTTCTCCCCCGGCCTTACTCCAACAAGGTTGTAGTCGTCTCGGTAGCTGCCTATACGAGCGGGGTTGTCGAGGTCACTGCTGTTTAGTGTCCCTCTCAATGTCTGGGGAACGCTTAGGTCGATGTTAGTGTTAATAAACCAGCGATCACTTCCGGGATAAGTTGTTACTAAGATTTTTTGTGAGCTAATGCCACCGAAACCGTCCGTAGCTATTAACTTCGCCTCGAAGGGTTGCGAACCGCTTGGGGGAGTTCCAGTGAATGTGATGGTGTTGTCCGAGTAGGATTGAAGTCCGAGCCAATTAGTTTTTGGGTCACTATTATATAAAGAACTGCCATCAGGTAGAGTTAACTGGTAGAAAATTGGGTCGCCGTCGAGGTCAGTGTATACATCTTTGATGGCTTGGTTAAACTCAAAGTACCTCTTCCCTAAGTCAATATTCTTTTCTGGCGGGTTATTGGGGACGATCAAAGAGTCTCCTGGGGCAAAGACCGAACCGGCCCAAGCAGTATCAATTGCTTGCACGCCCCAGTAATATGTCCCTCGGGGCAAGTCTTTGAGTTGCCAGCGGGTGTTTTGACTGACATTACCCAACCCAACAATTTGTCGAGTTCCGCTGTTTTCGGGAGTATCTAGAGACATCGGGGAAAGAATATCCTTGCCCCCTGGCGTCGTGCCAACTCGCAGGTTGTAGCTTAAACCGAGATCTGGAGTTTTATCGTCTTTCCCCCGGTTCCAGTTGAAGGTAACTTCTCCGCCAGAAACTGAAGATGATAGTTCTGTGGGTGCTGTCGGAGGAGTGTTGGCGATCGCAGTGTTGTTGCGGAAGACTTTGGTAAAGTAGTCGTTTTGGTCCAGATCAAAGCCTGTGCTGGATTTTGAATAACCCGTGAGCAGGATATCCAATTTGCCATCCTTATCGTAGTCTCCCCAAGCAACCTGAGAATCGAATATATTACCCCGACTAGGCTCTGCGCCACTATCGATTTGTATGCCACTGTCGGTAAAGCCATTGTCAGTGTTTTGATAGATTTTGGTAACGCTTGTTCCTGGACTTTGGGGGTTGTCCTGCTCCCAACCCGTGACCAAGATATCCAATTTGCCATTATTGTCGTAGTCTCCCCAAGCAGCTTTAGCGCTACTCAAACCAGGTATCTGTGCACCTATGTCTTCAAAGCTGGCTGACCCATTGGTACTGGTTTTGTTGCGGTAGACTTTGATGAAACGCTGTTCAGCAACAGAGCCTGCCAGCAAAATATCAAGTTTGCCGTCGTTGTCGTAGTCTCCCCAAGCCATATCAGAAACAGAAGCGTCAGAGAGAGGGAATCCTGAACCTAAACCAGGTAATGATACGGCAGTGTCTTTAAAAACGCCATCGCCCAAGTTGCGGTAGAGTTTGGCTTTTTGCCTTTGCTGCCCTGATTGAGTCTGTTGTGACTCCCTTACCTTGATCAGAACATCGAGTTTGCCATCATTGTCGTAATCTGCCCAAACCCCAGGACTGGTAGCACCAGCTATTTCGCTAGTACCAAATAGCGGTTCGCCAGTATCGAGACGTGCTTTGCTGTCTTTAAAGCGGTCTTGATACATAACAGGTTTTGTGTTGCGGTAGAGTGTGGTGGCGATCGGGTAGTCTGGGTATGAACCTTGTGTAGTGAGCAACAAATCGGGACGCCCGTCATTGTTGTAATCTGCCCAACTCGATCGAACAATTCCAGAGGACAGGTTGTTAGCCAAAACTGCGTCTAAGGTAAATTTCGCACCACCGTAGCGGTCATCACTGCTGCGGTAGATTTCGTAATTAAAAATGTTGTTGCCATTGTTAGCGATCGCAGATGTATCCAGCCACCCGTCATTGTTGTAATCTGCCCAGACTGGACCATAACCATCTCTTCGATACAATTCGCTAAAGCCATATTCGCTCAACTTTTGGCCGTTGTTGTCGTAGGTTCCGGTGTTGTCGTAGATGTACCTGTTTCCGAGGATATCTAGTTTGCCGTCATTGTTGTAGTCTCCCCAGATAGCTGAATCCAAACGAGATATCGGAACGTTCGTGTCGGTGAACAGTGAGTCAGCATCAAAAATTTGCAAGGTGGCAGAGCCTTGAGTGCCAATATTGGCTTGATCGCGCTCGGTGATCCGAAACTCGATTTTTTCTGTTCTCTCAGCTTGACGATCCGATAAGATGTCAATTGTGAAAGTTTGTTGTTCTTGGCCTCGGTTAAAGGTGATTTCACGAGAGGAATTGAGGGAAGAGTTCCAGTTCCAATCTGTTACCAAAGTCGCTGAACCAGTAAGAGGTTCGATGTACACCTTGGAAATTTTGTTTAGCTGGTTTGGATCTCCACTACGATTAAGAGTAATTTTTGCCTGAACGACTCCTGTGCGACTTTCATTGACTTTGTAAGTAGCTTGGGAAAAAGATACCGTGGGATCGCCAGGACCACCAAGAATCTGCTCATTAGAGCTCAGTATTCCGGGCATCCTGAATATGTTTGGCCTTGGTATCGGTGTCGGAGTCGGAGTAACTGATGTTGTCGGCGTCGGAGTCGGAGTGACGGATGTCGTCGGTGTCGGAGTCGGAGTGACGGATGTCGTCGGTGTCGGAGTCGGAGTGACGGATGTCGTCGGTGTCGGAGTCGGAGTGACTGATGTTGTCGGTGTCGGTGTCGGAGTGACTGATGTTGTCGGTGTTGGTGTCGGAGTGACTGATGTTGTCGGCGTCGGAGTGACTGATGTCGTCGGTGTTGGAGTCGGCGTGACTGATGTTGTCGGTGTCGGAGTCGGAGTAACTGATGTTGTCGGAGTCGGAGTAACTGATGTCGTCGGTGTCGGAGTAACTGATGTCGTCGGTGTCGGAGTCGGCGTGACAGATGTCGTCGGAGTCGGTGTCGGTGTCGGTGTGGGTGTTGGTGTTGGAGTCGGCGCTACGTCGTTATCTGCGATCGCCACTGTCACCGCAGGAACCACCACCGCATTATACTTAGTATCAGTGCTACTTACACCGTGAGTAATAGTGCCACTGTGCGGCCCATCCACGACCGCATTATCAAAAGCTTTCACCGTAACAGTTTGAGATACATTCCAATTATTCGGAGTGAAAGTGATAGGGGCGATCGCCTGAAGCTGATTATCTGTTGTGAGATTGATAGTTACAGGGGCGATCGGCTGCGACGTTAACTCGATCGCATAACTGCCATTCGCCCCACCTTCTGTAGCCGTTGTTTCGGTAACACTAACAGAAACACCAGCCCTATCATTGTCCTGATTTGTAATACCAACATCCGCTACATCTTTGTTATTGTAATTCGGGTCTGTACTAACAGCAGCCCCCGTAATAACTTTGTAGTCAATATCCCCGTCAGCGATACTATCATTAACCCCAGTTACTGTCACTGGTTGCGCTGTATCCCAGTTAGCCGGAGTGAAAGTCAAACTATTAGTCGAAACAGTTCCTTCCGCCACATTAGAACTATTCAAACCAATAGTCACATTAGCCGTTGGTTTAGTATTCAAAACCACAGCAAAATTTGCCTTAGTACCATCTTCACCAGTAGTCAACCCCGCCGTCGGATTGACAGTAATTCCCGGAGTTTCATTGTCGCTATTGGTGACGGTGACATCCAAGGGATTCAGATTATTGTAATTAGCATCAGTGCTGACAGCAGCCGCCGTCACAATTTTGTAAACTACATTGCCATCAGTCAGCAAATCGTCAACACCAGTCACCGTGATGGTTTGTAGTTGATTCCAGTTAGCTGGAGTGAAAGTTAAGCTATTAGTCCCAACAGTTCCTTCAGCTAGATTGTCACTACTCAAACCGATGGTAACGTTAGCAGTTGGTTGAGACTTGAGTTTGACTGTGAAATTAGCTTTACCACCTACTTCACTGGTAGTCAATGCTGTTGGGTTAATCGTAATTCCCGGAGTATCATTGTCAGTATTAGTGACAGTGAGAACCAAGGGATTTAGATTCTTGTAATTAGCGTCGGTGGTGACAGCAGCCGCTGTCACAATTTTGTAAACTATATTGCCATCAGCTACAAAATCGTCCACACCAGTCACGGTTACTGTTTGCTCTTGCTTCCAGTTAGTCGGAGTGAAAGTTAAGCTTGTCGGCGCAACAGTTCCTTCCGCCACATTAGAACTACTCAAACCGATGGTAACGTTAGCAGTTGGTTGAGAATTTAGTTTGACTGTGAAATTAGCTTTGCCGCCAATTTCACTGGTAGTTAACCCCGTCGTACTCTGGGTAATACTAATAATTCCCGGAGAGTCATTGTCAGTGTTGGTGACAGTAACATCATCAGGATTCAGGCTATTGTAATTAGCATCAGCACTAGCAGCAGCCGCCGTCACAATTTTGTAAACTGCATTCCCATCAGCTACAAAATCGTCCACCCCAGTCACCGTTACTGTTTTCTCTAGGTTCCAGTTAGCCGGAGTGAAAGTTAAGCTATTAGTCCCAATAGTTCCTTCAGCTACATTGTCACTACTCAAACCGATGGTAACGTCAGCAGTTGGTTGAGTGTTAAGTTTGACTGTGAAATCTGCCTTGCCGCCTGCTTCGGTAGTTGATAATGTTTTGGGATTGACAGTGATGCCAGCAGTGTCATCATTAGTTACGGTTGTTGTCGCCACAGCCGTAGTAATTGTGGGGGTAGAATCTAATGCAGAGGGATTTGACAGCGTAACATTAACGGTTTCATTGGGTTCGACCGCCACATCGCCCAACACATCCAGAGTAATGGTTTTCGATGTCTCGCCCGCTGCAAAATTAATCGTACCAGTCGCGCCAGTTGCACCGGATGTGCCGCCAATATTGTTGTAATCGCTAACGTTTGTAGCAGTACCCGCGATCGCATAATCTATTTTGCTTGCAAACTCAGTGGAACCGCTGCGAGTAACAGTAAATGTGACTCCTGTTTTGCCGGAATTGCCTTCAGTAACCGTTGCAGTACCAGCACTAATCGCGTAGTCGATCGGATTGAGCAGAATTGTGACTTTACTAGCACCCGATCCGATGCGATCAAAAGGCCCAGAAATCACCCTGTTAAACCCGGCGTAAATCTCCGAATTGACAGGCCCAGTAGCATCAGCTTGACCGTTGAGGGCGTAAAGATACGGCGAATTCAAGCTATTTTTTAGTCCGCTTTTGTTATCCCACGCAAATTGTTCGTTGCTGACTTCTAACTCGATGCGGGAACCATTACTCACAAAGTTAGGCACATTTCCTGGGGGAAGTTCTCCGCCAGGGGGTGTATTGTAGTCATTGCCGAAAACTGCCATACTGCCGTTCACGATCTGCATCTCGGCATCGCGACTTTGATTGCTTGCATCCCCTCCATAGCCGTCGTTTGATTGGGAGTCGCCGAGATTTACCGTCCATCCTGATGGAGTTTTGTCGTATTCAATGATAAATTTCGCTTTCTTGATGTTGCCGTCAAAATTGATTTTGGCGACCGCTTCTAACCAACTATCTGCGTTGGAGTCGGCCGGGGTATTTACTAAAGAAATAAACGGGTTGGGCTGACCAGTAATTGCGCCTGTTTTGAGGTCAATTTTGTAAGGACTCAGGGTTGAAGGTTGATCGTTGGCGGCAATAGTTAGTGTGGTTTGTTTGGTTGTACCTGCAACGCCTCCGGTAATTGTGCCAAAGTTGAGAATTGCGGTTTCGGCGTTTTCAGGGAGATTGTCGGGTTTGATAGTAACTGCAACATTTTTGGTGAGTGCCGCACCTGTTGCACCTGCGGGGAATGTAACAGTTGTAGGTGAAAAGGTGTAGTCTGAATTTTGGGTGGCTGTGCTACTGGGATTGATAACAATTGGTACAACTACATCACCCAAGGGAGTGCCGCCGCTGATGGTGACGGGAATATTAATTACTGTGTCGCTGCTTCCTTCTGTAGCGCTGTAAGTTGCAGCACCGAAATTGACTGTATTTGGTGTATTTAGCAGAATGGAAACAGTGTTATAACTGTTGTTCGATACTGCCAAATCGGGTAGAGCATCGTTGTTAAAATCGTTTACTGTTACCCTACCAGGGTTTGTCCCTGTTAATGCAAAGTCGATGGGCTGACCAAAACCTCCTGTGCCATTTCCCAGTAAAATTGATAGGTTTGTAGAATTAGAGTTTGATACCGCTAAATCTAGTTTATTGTCACCGTTTAAATCAAATGCTGCGACAGAATTAGCACCTAATCCAGCATTAAAGTTAGTGGCATTAGTAAAACCGCCTGTACCATTTCCTAACAAAATAGATACGTTGTTAGAACCGTTGTTGGCTGTTGCTAGGTCTGGGTTGCCATCTACATTAAAGTCGGCCACAATAATGGAATTGGGAGCTTGTCCCGTACCAAAGTTAGTGGCGGCACCAAAACCGCCAGTGCCATTTCCGAAAAGGATAGAGATATTATTAGAAAGACTGTTCCCCACTGCTAAGTCGGGAAAGTTATCAGTGTTAAAGTTGCCAACAGCAACCGAAGCCGGAATTCCTCCGACATTAAAATTAGTAGCAGCGCTAAAACCACCAGTGCCATTTCCCAATAAAATTGAAACACTGCCAGTACCTTGAGGATTAGCGTTTACCACTGCTAAATCGGGGAAGGTATCGGGATTAAAGTTACCACTGGCGATAGATATGGGAGTGTTCCCTACGTTGAAGTTTGTAGGCGTACCAAAGCCACCAGTACCGTTTCCCGGCCTAATTGAGACAGTGCCAGAGAAGACTGGATTTGCTATTGCTAAGTCTAATATGTTGTCGGAGTTAAAGTTACCAAGTTTCGTCGGGACTCCGGCAAAGCTGATGGGCTGTTTAAAACTGCCATTCCCGTCGGCTAAGAAAACTCCGCCACCTATAACTAAGTCGAAGATGCCGTCACCGTTGTAGTCTACGGAGGGAACGAAGGGATCTAGTGCCATCGGAAAATTAGTCGCAGCACTGAAACTGGAGAGAACATGATTGTAAGTTGCGATCGCATCTTCCCGAAATACTAACGATGTTTTGATTTCTCCGGTTCTGGTTTCCAGTTCCCAGTCCCCACCTTTTGTCCCGCTTCCCGTGAGGTTTTTGGAGGCGGCAACGTTGGTATTTGTGAGTTGGGCAATGCGCTGGATGAAGGTGAAACCGTCTAGATATAAATCTAAATCTACATTTAAATTTCTCGCTTGTTCCCCGGTTCCGCCGGGGGTTGAAACCCCCGTCTCATAGCACAAGTCATCTAAAGATGACTGAATAAATGAATTTTTCCCAGTCGGTTTCAACCGACTTTCGCTATGAGACGGGGAATTAATTCCCCGGCGGACTCTCGGATAAACGCGAGGCCCAGATGCCACATTGCAACCGTAAATCAGAATATCCGCACTGTCTGTAAAAGCACTCCGCCACTGCTGCAATTGTTCCGAATAAGCTGACAAATTATCTGCATTCAAGCTACCATTACCCACTTGCAAACTACCGGGAGCACCGTGAGAAACTATATGAATGCTGTCAATATTGGTACGACAAGCTAAGATTTGAGTAATTTGGTCGATCGCATCTTTCTGCCCATCCAAAACGACTACTTCCGTACCCGGCTTTACTCCGGCAATCAAACTTTGATAATTTGGTACTCTTGTGTCGATAAAGGCGATCGCACTTAGGGAAACTTTACTATTTAAATTTGGCATAATACACCTGACTGGGGGTAAAAAAAAAGACAACAATTCCCCGATTTCGCGACTTGCATCCGAAACTATTTTTGAATGTTGTAGCAACTCTAACAGTATTTTCAGAGAATCTCTATAAAGTTTTGCTGAAAAATACCTGTTTAAATAAATTTTTGATGAAGATGGGGAGATTTATTAAGTAATATTGCGGAAAATCTACTGCGAGGTCGATCGCTTAACCAAAAAAATTAATCGCCAGAGCAATTATACTGAGAGATTGAGAGAGTATTTTTGATATACAGCATATTCTATGTATAGGTGGTACGCGCAATCTTGTGAAGCGAGTCAGGTGCGTGGCGATCGATTAATAGTAAACAATTGCGTCAGTTTTTAGTGACAGAACGCCAAGTTAGTTTGAGTGAACTTGACACTCCCCGGTCTGAAGACGCGGGGATTCTTAAGGACAAACTTTGGGGGATGAATCCGCCCAAAGTTTAATTATTAAAGGGTTAGTCAGTAACCCGCTACCCACTCGCTCTGCGGATTGAGTCTATGACTACTTATAAATCCTAGGCCCTTAATTTCGGCCATTGGGTGATATTTGATATAAACCCCTAACTGGGCCAGGCACTGTCTGTGGCTGTTGCTCGGAAGCGGGCAACTGTTCTTGCACTCCGGTAGCAGTAGGGAAACAGCCACTGGGCTGGGGTGCGAATTGGCAAGCTGGAGGCAGTGCCATTACAGATGAATCGAAGGGATTGACTGCATCTGGAACGCGGAGAATTGGATCGCTGGAAACTTGGCGCTGCATCATTTGTCGGTAAAAGCCATGGACGCGACTGGCGTCCCGCTCGATTTCTTTTTCGGGAAAGGCAACTACGCCGCTGGGGGAACCGATGCCTAAATAGTCGCCAAAGTAACCTTGGAGGCTGACGTTGTAGTAAAAGTCTCCTGAACTCTGAAAGAATTGCCGATTGAAATCGTCGGAGATAGGGTGAAATCTAGCTGGTTCTGCTTGGGCTGGTTTGACGGATGCCAAGGTGGCAGAAACGACTGTCATCATCAATATACTACTTAAGCTTTTTAACTTGTGGCCCATGATATTGAAGCTTCTAAATTAATTACGGTTCCAATATAGACTGATTATCGGCAGATTATTTTTGTTTTGTACACGGTGTCAGTTATGAATGTTGAAGATTTGAAGGTGTGGCGCGATCGACTTTTGGATTTGTTGTGTTCTTTTGCCTATCGTGAGGGGGATTTTGTGTTGTCTTCGGGACAGAAAAGCTCCTATTACATTAACTGCAAACCGGTGACACTGCATCCTGAAGGTGCTTTGGCTACGGGGAGGTTGCTGTTGTCGATGCTGTCGGCGGATGTGGACGCTGTGGCTGGTTTGACTTTGGGGGCCGATCCAATTGTAACTGCGGTGAGTGTGGTTTCGGCTTTGGGCGATCGACCAATACCAGCTTTGATTGTCAGAAAGGAAGCCAAAGGACATGGAACAATGGCGTATATTGAGGGGCCAACGCTGTCTGAGGGTGTGAAAGTGGTGGTTTTGGAGGATGTGGTGACGACGGGTAAGTCAGCGATGCAGGCGGTGGAGAGGCTACGGGGTGCGGGTTATAAGGTCGATCGTATTTTGTCTCTGATCGATAGAGAGCAAGGTGGGGCGGAGTTTTATCGCTCTGTTGGCTTGGATTTTGAGGCGGTGTTTACAATTAAGGATATTCAGGAGTGGATGGCTGCTAAGTCCTAAGATTTAATCAACCGCGAAGGCGCAAAGAACACGAAGGAAGAGAAGAAGATATTCATTACCAGGCTCTGCCTGGTAATGAATATCTAGAGGCTCTGCCTCGATCAAAAAATAGTAGAATAAACGCGAAGGAAGAGAAGAAGATTCTCGTTACCAGGCTCTGCCTGGTAATGAATATCTAGAGGCTCTGCCTCGCTCAAAAAATAGTAGAATATCTGAGGTTTGACTGCCCGCTTAATCGCCATGCCAAAAATCCGTTTCATTGACTTATTCGGAGGAATAGGTGGCATGAGATTTTATCGCTCTGTTGGCTTGGATTTTGAGGCGGTATTTACAATTAAGGATATTCAGGAGTGGATAGCTAATAAGTCCTAAGATTTAATCAACCGCGAAGGCGCAAAGAACACGAAGGAAGAGAAGAAGATTCTCGTTACCAGGCTCTGCCTGGTAATGAATATCTAGAGGCTCTGCCTCGCTCAAAAAATAGTAGAATATCTGAGGTTTGACTGCCCGCTTAATCGCCGCTAGTTCAATGAATGAAAAAAGCGCTGAGGTTTTAGCCAAATGTGAAATTGGTAATTACTTAGGTCAACCCGATAAATTAAATAAGTTTATTAAACAACGATATATCTGGGTTAGCCGGATAACTTCTGGGTCACAATCAAATACTTTAGGTCAAATCGCTCAAAACTTTGTCAAAGAATACTTGCAAGATAATTTAGGAATTATAGATATCGCTATTAGACCTAACGGTCATTTACCAGGCGTTAGACATACCGACCAAGAAAGCGAAAAAGGACTAACAACATTTGATCTGGTTATTTCTAAACAAGATAAGTTTGTTGCAATAGAGATTAGCTTTCAGGTAACAACAAATAGTGTAATTGAACGTAAAGCTGGACAAGCAAGATCTAGATTCGAGCAAATTGAAAATGCAGGTTATAAAATGGCTTATGTCATTGATGGTGCTGGTAACTTTGAAAGAGAAAATGCAATCAGAACCTTGTGTACATATAGTCATTGCACAGTTGCATTTTCCCATAATGAACTTAATGTACTTTGCGAGTTCTTGACGGATTACTTTGCGCCTAACAATGAGTAAAGAGATGCTATGCTTAAGAAAGCGTGTGAAAATCTAAACTAACTAAAATTACTATGAAAAAAATCCGTTTCATTGACTTATTCTCAGGAATAGGCGGCATGAGATTAGCCTTTGAATCTGCCGCTAGTTCCTTGAATCTGCAAACAGAATGCGTATTAAGTAGCGAAATCAGTCCCGACGCTCAATCAGTGTACCAGACAAATTTTGGCGACACACCTTCAGGCGATATCCGACTAATTGACCAACTCCCAGAACATCAAATATTACTAGCAGGATTTCCTTGCCAATCTTTCTCCTACGCAGGCAAAAAAGCAGGCTTTGGAGACACCAGAGGCACACTATTTTTTGAGATTGTACGACTTATTGACACTTTCAAACCTCAAGCATTTATTTTCGAGAATGTGCGAGGACTTGTCTCCCACGACAGCGGACAAACCCTAGAAACTATCAAAGGTGAAATGACCAGCCGAGGTTATAGCTTCGATTATTTTGTACTCAACAGCTCTAACTTTAGTTTACCTCAAAACCGCGTCCGAGTTTACCTAGTCGGAGTTTTAAATACTGTTCCGCAATATAACTTAATTTCCGACCTGGGACCAAAAGATTCCCATGCTTCTAGCCATCAACAACTCTCATTATTTTATCCCTTAAATAAACCTGTCACAGTTGCAGACATATTAGAAGATAATCCAGATGAAAAATATGATTGTTCGCCAGAATTTGTCAAGGCTTTGAAACAAATCGTTAACAACGACCTCAATCGCTTGCACGGAATGCGGCTAATCGACTATCGTGGTGGCAATTCCATTCATTCTTGGGAATTGGGTTTGCGAGGCGAGTGCAGTATCGCAGAAATTGAATTGATGAATCTTTTTATATTGAAAAGGCGCAATAAAGAATTTGGCAACCACCAAGATGGGAAGCTTTTAACAAAAGAGCAAATAGCTACTTTTTTTGCTCATCCCCATCTCGATGAAATTTTAGATTCCCTGGTAACAAAAAAGTATCTGCAACGGCATAATAAACTTTACAAACCTGTATCCGGTAACTTTTCCTTTGAAGTATTTAAGTTTATTGACCCAGATAAAATTTCTGTAACAGTTGTTGCTAGCGATGCTAATAGATTAGGAGTTTATCATCATCACCGAGTTCGGAGAATTACGCCCCGTGAAGCGGCGCGTTTACAAGGTTTTCCAGATAATTTTAGTTTGCATTCCAATGATGATAAAGCCTATCATCAAATTGGTAATAGTGTCAGTGTAAATGTAGTGACAACTGTTGCTGAAGAAGTTATTCAGAATGTCTTATATTCTGCAAAACAAGTTCCTTTGCAAAATGCAGTTTAATCGGCATCAATCAGGCAATTTATGCTATCTCTCTCCTCTTCTCTTTCTCTGCGCTCTCTGCGCTCTCTGTGGTAAAATAATTCCAAATTACTCTGGGGTTGAGGAAGTGCGATCGCCCGCACCGAATATCGAATCTACACTGACTGTAAAATCAGAAAAGGCGATCGGTGCAACCTCTTGACCAGCATACAACTTTAGTATTAAACTATAGCCGTTCGGTGTGGGCTGGCGGTATACTTCCAAGCAGTTTTCAATTAAATTGACCAGCCAAACCTCTTGAATGAGCGATCGGGCATAAATCGGAATTTTGACATCTCTGTCATTATCCACTGTACTGTCAGCTACCTCTACTAAAAGTAACACTTCTGAAGGAACTGGATGTGCTGTCCCGTAATCATCATCGCGAAATTGAAGCAATACCACATCAGGCTGCGGTTCAGTACGTTCACTTAACTGAACTGGATTTTGAACATCAACGATAACTCTATCTTCTGGTAATCGGTGGAAAAGTCGGTTAAGTCGTCTCACAGCAGTGGCGTGACGAGTCCCAATTGCAGCCATTTGAATAATTTCTCCTTCAATGAGTTCAACGCGATCGGTTTCAGAAAGAATCCCTGTTTCACTCATCAAATGATACTCTTTCACCGTAAATAGCCGTCTTTGAAGTTGAAGGGACATCGCGATTCTCCTTTGCCGAAACTCCTTTTAATATAACAAATTTAACATTAAGTAAGGCGGAAAATGCCCGCCCTACCAATCAATCGGGTTAGCGTTGCGCCACAGGTTCCTTAGCCAAGAACTTCTCCAATTCTGTCAAAGCATCGGCATCAACTTTCGTCTGCATCGGACAGAATTTAGGCCCACACATCGAACAGAATTCAGCAGTTTTGTAGATATCTGCTGGTAAAGTTTCGTCGTGATATTCCTTGGCCCGTTCTGGATCTAAAGACAGCTCAAATTGACGGTTCCAATCGAAGTTGTAACGGGCTGCTGAGAGTTCGTCATCTCTGTCTCGCGCACCCGGACGACCCCGCGCAATATCAGCCGCGTGAGCCGCAATTTTATAGGCAATCAGCCCATTTCTGACATCTTCAGCATTGGGTAAACCGAGGTGTTCCTTCGGTGTTACATAGCACAGCATGGCAGTGCCGTACCAACCAGCCATGGCTGCGCCGATCGCCGAAGTGATATGGTCATAACCGGGAGCAATGTCTGTCACCAAGGGTCCCAAAACATAGAAGGGTGCTTCGGAACATTCCTCCATTTGTTTCTTG
Organism: Microcoleus sp. CAWBG640; assembly: GCF_020883015.1. Classification (NCBI taxonomy): domain Bacteria; kingdom Bacillati; phylum Cyanobacteriota; class Cyanophyceae; order Oscillatoriales; family Microcoleaceae; genus Microcoleus; species Microcoleus sp. CAWBG640. Next base: position 73,358 of record NZ_JAHRFC010000015.1, on the reverse strand, counting down.
ACATTAAACTCAATTTGATCCATCGGAACGTGGCCTGGGCCTTCCACCATTACCTGCACGTCATGTTCCCAAGCTTTGCGAGTTAATTGTCCCAATGTTTTGAGTTCAGCTAATTGAGCATCATCAGAAGCATCGTGGGTGCAACCGGGGCGCAGAGAATCTCCCAAACTAAACGAAACATCGTATTTTTTGAAGATTTCAATGATGTCGTTAAAGTGAGTGTAGAGGGGATTTTGTTTGTGATGATGTAGCATCCACCGGGCCAAAATGCCGCCACCGCGCGAAACAATGCCAGTAATCCGATTTTTGACTAATGGCAAATGCTCAATCAGAATTCCGGCGTGAATTGTTTGGTAATCAACACCTTGTTGAGCGTGTTTGTCAATGATGTGAAGAAAGTCATTGGCGGTCAGACTTTCCATGTTACCATGAACGCTTTCTAGAGCTTGGTAAATTGGTACTGTGCCGATCGGCACTGGTGAAGCTTTGATAATGGTAGTACGAATTTCATCCAGATTACCACCACCGGTGGACAAGTCCATGACGGTATCAGCACCGTATTTGACTGCTAATTTCAGCTTGTCAACTTCTTCTGCCATATTAGAAGAGTTGGGAGATGCGCCGATATTAGCATTGACTTTGCATTTGGAGGCGATGCCGATCGCCATTGGTTCCAAATTCGGGTGATTGATATTAGCTGGAATAATCATCCGTCCGCGGGCTACTTCGGCGCGGATCAGTTCGGCCGGGAGATTTTCTCGCTTAGCGACGTAGTGCATTTCTTCAGTAATCACACCTTGGCGGGCGTAGTGCATTTGACTCACATTGCTCTGCCCGCTACGCTTAGCGATCCATTCGGTACGCATATTTGATTTCCTTGATAAACAGCTTCCCTCCGCTGGTATTACCCAGACTCAGGTTCTAAGGGTGTTTCTCAGCCCGGATTTTCGGGCACCCCTAGCTAAGCTTTTAATAGTAGCACTGATGTCTGTATCCGATCAAAGCAATTAAGGAAATCTTAATAAGGGGATGGGGTGAAGAGATGGGGAGATGGGGAGATGGGAAGTGCGATCGCACTTTCCAGATTTCTGATATTTCTAGAGTTGCACAAAGTGCGATCGTACCCCCATTTAACACCCGAAAAAAACCTCAGACTTCATCAGGATTAATCCCCATTTCGCGCAATTTTTCGGCAAGGCGATCGGCCCGTTGTTTTTCTTCCTCTGCGCGAAGATGTTCTTCCTCTGCGCGAAGATGTTCTTCTCCAGCACGAAGACGCTCTCGTTCTGCGCGAAGGCGTTCTTTTTCCGCACGTTCTTCCCCAATTAACAACAAATTACCTTCACTATCCCACCAACGCAACCAAGGCAAATTCATCTCATCATATTCACCTTGCCAAATTCCCAACTCAACTCCAAGCTGAGGAATTGGATAGTGACCTCGCTCATTTGCACTCATTAGCTGATAGCGATTATCTTGTAAATGATACATTTCTACAGCAGCTTTTTTTACTTCATAAATCCCATAAAAAGGTACGCGGATCGCCTGCTCGTAAACCCAAAATTTGCCCACCTTTTGTTCTTCTGTTTGTCCTAATTCAGGTGGTGGCGTTCTATCTCGCTCTTCTGCACCATTCCCCGATACAAATTCCAAAACAATCAGCGGTGCAACGTATTCTTTCCACAATACATAAGAACGTCGCACCTCACCATTTAATAGTGGGGGAACATTCGGCACATAAAACCAATCAGGTGCTTCTGCACCCCGTTCTAGAGGGTCAGTTAAACGCCAATAAATCCCGCAATCTTGACCGATGCGGTAGCGTGCATCAGGATGAATTTGTTGCAATATTGGTCGGAGTGAATCAGTGAGAATAATGCTTTGAGGAAGTTCTTGAAAATTTTTCACAAAAGTACCGTCCGACTCTGGTAATTCAGTGTGGTCTGGGAGATGGGTGACTTCCAATTCAAATGGTTTGGCAACTGTCATAGAACTTGCGCTATTTGAGGAATTAAACTGATTATAGCAGAAGGAAGAAGGAAGAAGGAAGAAGTCACCCCCCCAGCCCCCCCCAAGGGGGGAAATTCAGGAAGAAGGAAGGAAGAAGGAAGAAGGAAGAAGGAAGAAGTCACCCCCCCCAGCCCCCCCCAAGGGGGGAAATTCAGGAAGAAGGAAGAAGGAAGAAGGAAGAAGGAAGAAGGAAGAAGCGAAATTTCGCGAGTTACAATCGCCAGCGAAATTAGTAAAGTTTAATAATATTAGTCCTGGACGCGCTGCGACCCAAAAAACCCGGTTTCTAAGCCTCGATGCGTAAATCCTAAACATAAAAAAATCAGCCTAACCCAAGATAAAATCAACGCTCACTTCAAACTCAGGAAAAGCCAGGGGCGCAACTTGTTGACCGCGCCAAAACTTGAGCATTAAACTATAACCGTTCGGGCTTGGTTGGCGGTAGACTTCCAAACAATTTTCAACTAAATCTACTAGCCAAACTTCTTGAATTAGCGATCGCGCGTAAATGGATACTTTCACATCTCTGTCATAATCAACTGTACTATCCGAAACCTCAACTAATAGCAAAACTTCTGACGCTACTGGATGCGCTGTGGCGTAGTAATCAGCGCGAGGTTGTATCAATACAACATCCGGTTGAGGTTCAGTGCGATCGGTTAACTTAACTGGGTTTTGGATAGCAAAAGTCGCCAGATCTTCGGGAATCAAGCTGAACCGCCGCGCGAGGCGGTTTACACAACTTGCGTGACGAGTACCAATTGCAGCCATTTGCACAATCTCCCCTTCTATCAATTCTATTCGGTCATCTTCACCGAAAATGCCAGCTTCACCCATCAGGTGATATTCTTGTAATGTGAACAGCCGTCTTTGCATTTTGACAGACATCACTATTCTCCTTTTTCAACAGTTGGCTTAAGCTTACCATTTTTGCTAGTAATATTCAAACTACTACTAGCTAATCTCCCTAACCCAAGATAAAATTAACACTCACTTCAAACTCAGGAAAAGCTAGCGGTGAAACCATTTCTCCCCGCTCAAATTTTTGGATGGAAGTATAGCCATTTGCCGTGGGATTGCGGTAAACTTCTAAACAGTTAACCTCAAGATCCCACAACCATACTTCCTGAATCCCAGAACGAGCGTAGATAGGGACTTTAATATTGCGATCGTTATCAACAGTGCTGTCGGCTACTTCAACTAATAGCAAAACTTCTGACGGTACTGGATGGGCTGTGGCGTAGTAGTCAGCACGAGGTTGCAGCAAGACAACATCCGGTTGAGGTTCAGTTTTTTCTGTCAACTGAATGGGGTCTTGAACACCCAGAGTTGCCAGCTCTTCTGGAATGAGGCTAAAACATCTAGTGAGACGCTTAACGGAACTTGCGTGACGAGTACCAATTGCAGCCATTTGAATAATTTCTCCTTCTATCAATTCCACTCGTTCATTAGCAAAAACACCAGCATCACTCATCAGGTGATATTCTTGGACAGTAAATAGCCACTTTTGAGTCTGAACAGACATAACTATTCTCCTTTTTTGGCGGTTAGCCTAAGTTTACTATTTTTGATTCTAATATTCTACCTACTGCTAAAGTAGGCTAACTCAAAATCAAATCAACACTCACTTCAAAATCAGGAAAAGCCAACGGTGAAACCATTTCTCCCCTCTCAAATTTTTGGATTGAAGTATAGCCATTTGCCGTTGGATAACGGTAAACTTCCAAACAATTAGCTTCTAAATCCCACAACCATACTTCCTGAATCCCAGAACGAGCATAGTTAGGTACTTTCACATCGCGATCAAAATCAACTGTACTATCAGAAACCTCAACTAACAGCAAAACTTCTGACGGTATTGGATGGGCTGTAGCGTAGCAGTCTAAACGGAATTGTAGCAAAACTAGATCGGGTTGAGGTTCGGTACGTTGAGTTAACCGAATTGGGTTTTGAACATCCAAAATAGCACTTTCTTCAGGAATTTGGCGAAACTGCCGGATCAGTCGCCGCACACAAGTAGCATGACGAGTACCAATTGCTGCCATTTGGATGATTTCTCCTTCTATAAGTTCCACTCGTTCATGATTAGCAAAAACACCAGCCTCATTCATCAGATGGTATTCTTGGACTGTAAATAGCCGTCTTTGTGTCTGAACAAACATAACTATTCTCCTTTTTTGGCGGTTAGCCTAAGTTTACTATTTTTGCTTCTAATATTCTAGCTACTGCTAAAGTAGGCTAATTCAAAATCAAATTAACACTCACTTCAAACTCAGGAAAAGCCAAGGGTGAAACAATTTCTCCCCGCTCAAATTTTTGGATTGAAGTATAGCCAGTTGCCGTGGGATTGCGGTAAACTTCCAAACAATTAGCTTCTAAATCCCACAACCATACTTCCTGAATCCCAGAACGAGCATAGTTAGGTACTTTCACATCGCGGTCAAAATTAACTGTACTATCTGCTACCTCTACCAGCAGCAGAATATCCTGACTATTTGGCAATGATTCTTCATAAAAATCAGCACGGGGTTTGAGTAAAGCAATATCAGGTTGAGGTTCGGATTTATCATTAAGGGAAATCGGATTTTGCACCCGAAAAATTACCAGAGACTCTGAAATCTGGCTAAATAGTCGTGCGAGGCGATCGACACGGGCGGCATGACGTTTACCAATTGCTGCCATTTGGATAATTTCTCCTTCTATTAGTTCCACTCGTTCGTTATTAGCAAAAACACCAGCCTCACTCATCATGTGGTATTCTTGCACTGTAAATAGCCGTCTTTGAATCTGAACAGACATAACTATTCTCCTTTTTCGGCAGTTACCCTAAGTTTACTATTTGTGCTTCTAATATTCTACATACTGCTAAAGTAGGCTAACTCAATATCAAATCAACACTCACTTCAAAATCAGGAAAAGCCAACGGTGAAACAATTTCTCCCTGCTCAAACTTTTGCATTAAAGTATAGCCAGTTGCCGTGGGATTGCGGTAAACTTCCAAACAATTAGCTTCTAAATCCCACAACCATACTTCCTGAATCCCAGAACGAGCATAGTTAGGTACTTTCACATCGCGGTCATAATTAACCGTACTATCTGCTACCTCTACCAACAGCAAAATATCCTGACTATTTGGTAAGGATGCTTCATAAAAATCAGCACGACGTTGTACTAAAGCAATATCAGGTTGAGGTTCAGATTTATCATTAAGGCAAATCGGATTTTGTACTCGGACGATCGCACTTGTTCGCACTTTGTCGTAAAATAAGTCTGCGAGGCGATCGACACGGGCGGCATGACGCTTACCAATTGCTGCCATTTGGATGATTTCTCCTTCTATAAGTTCCACTCGTTCGTTATGAGCAAAAACACCAGCCTCACTCATCATGTGGTATTCTTGCACTGTAAATAGCCGTCTTTGAATCTGAACAGACATAACTATTCTCCTTTTTGAGCAGTGAATCTCAGCTTATCACTTGATTTTGATAAATAGTATTATTTCAAGACAACAAAAAACCACCCTAAACAGGGTGGCATATTCTGAAAGGCTGTAAATCACCTACGCTAAAACAAGAGAATTTCAAGTGCTAAAAATATAGCTTTTAGCGATCGCAAGGCGGGCATTATCCGCCATGGAAATCACCTTATAGTAGAGTAATCGAGGTTGATGCTGGAGTACCGATGGAGCCAGCGCCGAAACCTAAGTTGACACTACCAGCAGTCTTAGCAAAAATGTTGTTAATTGTCAAGCTGACGCTAGTTTGTCCGTTAGCAAAATTCACGGTACCGCCGGTAGCGTTGGGGAGTACGCCAGAGCCGGTGATAAAGTAGTCGGTAAGATTTTGGGGTTGGCCACCACCAGGTGCAGCTATCAAAAAGTCGATGGAACCCGTACCGACACCGCTCGTCCGGTTGATGGTAAACGTTCCGCTAGTATTGTCGGCCACAGGTGCAGGAGCAGAACCGTAGAAGAATCCATTGCTGATCCCACCACTGCTGTCGAGAATGGATAAGACTGCTGCTGACGGACTAGCTACAGAGCCACCGCTGAGGAATAAGTTCACAGTCTCAGTCAATTCCGGCACCGTATCATTGATGATGGGAACACCTACTGTAGCGCTAGCTTGACCAGGAGCAAAGTTAACTGACACATTGCTGACAGAGACATAATCAGGGGCAGAAGCTGTGGCCGAACCGTCAGCAGTGCTAAATAGAATGGTTCCTGCCTTTGTCAAATCCCCAGAGCGATTGATTGTCACGTTCACAGTGCTACCTTCGTTACCACTGTAAGTAGCGGCACTAAAGAAGAAGATACTAGGCCCAGTAGTTGCCGTTGTCGGAGTGGGAGTGGGACTGGTTGGAGTCGGAGTTGGAGTCGGAGTTGGCGCAACATCATTAATCGTCAAGATAGACGGGTTGCTGCCGACAGTACCGCCACTGAGAACTAAGTTGACAGTTTCCGGGCCTTCAGTAATCGCATCAGTCAAAGCAGTGACAGTGAAACTGGCGCTATTTTGCCCAGCCGCAAAGTTGAGGGAACCCGCCCCAACGGTGTAGTCAGGGCTAGTGCCGCTAGAACTAGCTGAACCGTCGGTGGTGGCGTAGTTAATGGTTGCTGCACCAGTACCACCAGTGCGAGTGACTGTAATGGTGGCGGCACCGCCTTCATTCACCGTGTAACTGCCTTGGCTGAATTGAAAGACGCTTGCAGGCGTTGGAGTTGTAATCGGAGTCGGAGTCGGAGCTGGGGCACTTCCACCATCAAAAATGGTAACAGTGGCTGGATTCAGAGTACCTACATTACCGTTGTTGAGAAATACATTGACTGTCTCTGGGCCTTCGCTAATAGCATCGGCCAAAGTGGGGACAGTGAAAGTGGCGCTAGTTTGCCCGGCCGCAAAATTGAGCGTTCCTGTGGTGGCAGTATAATCAGTAGCCGAGCCGGTAGAAAGGGCTGAACCATCAACGGTACCAAAGCTGATGCTTCCGGGAGCCGATGTATTGCCCGTGCGAATCACTGTGACTGTGGCGGGACTGCCTTCAGGGGTAGAGTAATTATTTGTGCTGAAGCTGAAGACACTTGTAGGTGTTGTTCCCGGTGTCGGTGTGGGTGCCGGGGTTGGTGTGGGGGTTGGTGTGGGGGTTGGTGTGGGGGTTGGTGTGGGTGTGGGCACCCCGGATGATTGAAACCAACCCGGATTTGCGCTCAGTTGTGCAGCAGTCAAACCTTGGAGGTTGACTAAATACTCGCCGGTGCCGGTATCGCGAACGAGGGTGTTGCCGATGCTGATGCCGTTGGAGCCGGTGCCGTCGATGAATTGCAAATCGCTGAATTGCAGTCCGCCAAATAACTGGATGACATCGTTCCCGGAGAGTTGAAAGTCAGTAATGAAGTCGGCATCGGAGACGCTGGGGCCGCCAGTAGTGGCTGTGGGTTTGCCGTCGCCTACTCGCCCGATCGCAAACAGGTCATTTCCACCACCACCGCTCATGGTATCAGAACCAAGGTCGCCGTAGAGTACGTCGTCGCCGAGGTCGCCCAGAATCAAGTCGTTGCCTTTACCACCGAACATCGAGTCGTTGTCTTTACCGCCGAAGATCGAGTCGTTGCCGTCATTACCGAACACGCTGTCACGGCCGATGTCGCCTCTTACTAAGTCGTTGCCTTTGCCACCGTATACTTGGTCGTCGTCTTTGCCACCGTATACTTGGTCGTCGCCTTCGTTGCCATTAAGAATATCATTGCCGGGGCCGCCGAATACGAGGTCGTTTCCTGACCCTGCACCGATGGCATCATTACCGTCAAGTCCACTGATTGTATCGTCGCCTAGCAAGCTGCCTAGGCTAATTACGCGACCGTCTGGTAAAGTTCCAGGTATGAGATCTGCGCCTAGAGTTCCTGTTATGTTTGCCATTTTCTTAATTCCACAGATTAGTTTTTTTTGCCTTTAGTAGAAGCACCTGTAGAATTTTTTTAGGGATTTATTGCACTATTTTTATACACGTATGATTGGTGCAACAATCCGGTATTTATGTCAGGATTGACTATACTTATCCGTTAAGTCAAATAATTGCCATAGGCAATCTTTGCTTGCTAGCACTTCGTCAGGTAAATCTGTTTTCATGCCCTGTTAATACCTCAGAAGAAAGCTGCTCGGGTAAAGTTCCCATTTGTTGGAAATATTAGGCGGTAATCTTAATAGTTATTCCAGCGATATCTGGGGATAGATAATTGTCTATATAGTCCACCTCTATGCTTCTAAACAATGAGATATTTTCAGGACAATTGTTGAAAAAATAGATACAGCCTTTCGAGATCTCATAGGAGGTAAGATCGAGAACTGGTAATGGGTAATAGGTAATTAGTTGCATCCTTGTTCCCAGGCTCTGTCTGGGAATAAATATCTGGAGGCTCCGCCTCAAATGCCCCATGACAGATAAATCTAACTGGCAAAAACATCAAACACAGAACCCCGACTTCTTTACAAAGTCGGGGTTCTATGGCGATTATTCCTTCTGCCTTCAACATCTGCTATAGTTCTGAGATGAGAGTGCGGCGATCGCGCCTTGCTTCCTCATTTTCTGGCTGGATAGCGATGGCTCGATCGTAGGCTGTCATTGCTTCTTCATAGCGCTTTAATTGCGACAAAGCTGTGCCCAAGTGATGCCAAGCATCGTAGGAATCTGGCTTAATCGCAACTGCTTGTTCATAGGCTGCGATCGCCTCTTGGTTTCGGTACAATTTTGCTAAGGCTTCGGCTTTACCAAACCAAGCTTCATAACACTGAGGGTTAATTTCGATCGCTTTTTCGTAAGATTCGATGGCGGGTGCGTAATCCAACAGTTTCTCGAAAGCTGTACCTCGGTTGTGCCAAATTTCAAAGTCGTTTGATTTAATCGCAATGGCTTTGTCATAGGATGCGATCGCATCCAGATAGCGGTGTATGTTTCCGAAAACAGCACCTCGATTGTACCAAACTTCATATTTGTCTGGGGCGATGCTGATGGCTCGATCGTAGGAATCAATCGCATCTTTGTAGCGCAGCAATTTCCACAACACATTACCTCGATTGTACCAGGTTTCGTATCTATTGGGATAGATGGCAATCGCTCGATCGTAGGAATCGACTGCTGCTTGGTACTGCTGTATTTTGCCCAACATCACGGCTCGGTTGTGCCAAATTTCGCTGTCGGTTGCTTTGATGGCGAGGGCGCGATCGTAACTGGCGATCGCCTCTTGGTAGTGGTGTAATTTCCCCAATAAAGCTGCGATATTGTGCCAGGGAGCATAATTTGTGGGTTCGATCGCACTTGCTTGCTGGTAACAGAGGATCGCCTCTTCGTACTTTTGCAATTTTCCCAGCAAATTAGCTTTATGATACCAGGCTTGGTAGTTATTTGATTTAATAGATATGGCTTGGTCATAACAGGCGATCGCCTCTTCGTACTTTTGCAATTTTATTAACACATTTCCGCGCCAATACCAAGCCATATCTAAATTATTATTCGTTAAAATAGCTTTTTCAAAGCAGACTACTGCCTCATCATATTTGCCTTGAAAATAAAGCCCTTCCCCTTGCTTGATATAATCATCAGCAATCAAATTATTGTCCTCACTAGAAACCGAATCTACTTGTGACTCTGGGGAGTTGTTGGAGGGAGGTGTTGGTGGGACTTTGACAACTTCCTGGGCTACCACGGCGGGGAGTTGAGAAATTTCTTGAACAATTTGAGATTTTTTTTCGTAAACTTCAGTCAGCAAAACTTGCAGGTGCATCAGAAATTGAGACTTGAGAGTTTCTATTTGCTCGACAGAAGATTTAGAAACTTCAGTTTCTTTACTTAAAAAATCAATGGATTGTTTGGCGGCACTCATTTGTGCTTCTAATTCATCTCTCAATTTTTGATTCAACTGACTAGAATTGATTAATTCTGATTCTAATACACCAATTCCCTGTAATCGTTTATTGGCATCAGCCACCAACTGTCTGACTACCAGCCGTCGCATCATCCAAAAAAAAGCAATGCTAACTGGGGGAAATATGGTCCCCAGAATCAGCAAAATATTAAGCAAAGTTACAGTATGATTAAAACTATATTCCGAGTCGATATTGCCACCAGCGCGGGGAGCGAAAAAATCGAAAGCATCGCGAGCTTGGGGGATGGTTTGAGTACCGGATTCGATTAATTTAGCTAGCCAAGTTTCTTGTAAGGATTTGGTCAATTCATCGCCGGATGAAGATGTAGTTTTTTCCTGGGTTTTGGCTGGGGTAGATGACTGGGGTGGCGCTGTCGCTACCAGCAAACCTGTCTGGGATTTGACAGCAATGCGTGGGGAAAATTGTTCGTGGGCGATCGTCTCTGGGGCGCTAATAGAATGAGCGGGACGGGCTACGGTATTATTTATGGCATCCACAAAGTTGCTGCTTTGTGGTGTTTGAGGAGCAGCGGGAGGTGGAGCGGGAGTTTTGCTAGTATTAGCAGTTAAATTCTGGGATGCGAGGGCAGCCAGAGTCAAAAAAGCTACATTTGATACTCGCATAAGCGTGAAATTACTTAGGAGGAGTTAGTGCTTGCCGATCGCTCATCGGGCGATCGCGATTCTAGTGTCAACAGCCAGAATCGCTAGGCCAGAGAGTTTGGCTTACTATCTCCAAAATACGCCCAGCCTCTGATTTATCAGGAAAAGTGCCAAGAATTCCCACTCTGCCACTTTCCCGAAAGGATAGATGGTGGCGATCGCTCCGGTTCCATCACCCTATAGTCAGATACCCAACAAATTCTGGGAAATCGGGTATCAAAAATATCAATAAACTGGTTGTTTAAAAATGATAAAATAGACATCTCCTAAAAAGCCAGTCTTGGAACAGCAGGATGCCAAGCCCAGAATAATTTTGGGGATGTCCATAACTAATTAAATCAACAGTAATTGAGGGCAATTCATGACAGAAGAACGTACTTACTGGCTGGCTTGGTCTCAAATTAACGGCATCGGACCGATTTTATTACAAAGATTGCAGGAACATTTTCAGAGTTTAGCAACAGCTTGGACGGCAAAATCCCTAGACTTATGCCAAATTGAAGGCTTTGGGAAACAGACTATTGAAAAAGTAATAGCAGAACGAAAAAACATTAATCCCGAACAATTTATTGAACAACATCTCATCAAAAATCCCCTTTTTTGGACACCCGCCGATGGAGATTATCCTCGTTTATTATTAGAAATTCCCAATCCACCAGCAGTCTTATATTATCGCGGTACAGTTGATACCAAAGAAACTCAAGGAATTACGCCCACGGTAGCAATTGTGGGTACTCGTTCTCCTTCGGAATATGGGAGACGGTGGACTCGTAAATTTAGCGCTGCTTTGGCTAAAAGCGGTTTTACTGTGGTGTCGGGATTGGCGGCTGGAATTGATACAGAAGCTCATACAAGCTGTTTGGCTGCGGGAGGGCGGACTTTTGCCATATTAGGCACGGGAGTTGATATCGTTTATCCTAGGCAAAATGATAAGTTGTACGATCGCATTTTGCAGCAGGGATTAGCAATTAGTGAATATCCCGCTGGTACTCAACCAAATAAAACTAATTTTCCCCGGAGAAATCGGATAATTGCTGGTTTAACTCGTGCTACCATAGTCATAGAAGCTCCGCGCAAATCTGGTGCTTTAATTACCGCTTATCAAGCTAATGATTTTTGCCGAGATGTCTATGTTTTGACATCAAGATTAGATGATGAACTTTCCTTTGGATGTTTGGAATTATTGAGTAAAGGTGCTCATCCAATTCTGCCCAATAGCGATCGACTTTTGAGCGAAGAACGATTGTTAGAAATGCTGGGAGCTATCCCCAAATTGGATTCTCCGCAACAATTGTCCCTATTTCCAGCCAATCCGTCTCCACAAAAGCAAGAGCCAGCATTGGATAGGGAATTAGCTTTGGTGTTAAGTGCGATCGAATCTGGTCCGATTGCTTTTGATTGCATTGTCCAAGCCGCAGGATTAGATACCGGCAAAATTTCTAGTGCACTCTTGCAATTAGAATTATTAGGATTAGTGTCGCAGTTACCGGGAATGCGATATCAGCGGTGCTGACATCGCATCATTTCTGAATTTCTTACTCCCTCCCCTTAGTAAGGGGAGGGCTGGGGTGGGGTAAAAAATTTACCACTCCTCCAAGGATTGCTACAGCGGTTCCTGCTGTTATGAGGTACAAAAGTGGGGTGCATCGCATTTTTGTAGGGGATTCGCATTCGCGCCCATATCTTATATCAAATCCGTTGACATCGGAATTATTATTTCTCTCTTCTCTTTCTCTGTGTCCTCTGTGTTCTCTGTGGTTTAATCATTCCGATACAACCGGAAACGATATTATAGATAGATCAGAGATTTTCAACGCGAATGCGAAAGCCCCTCTAGGCGTGTTTCCCAAAATCGGGATGCTCCCTGGAGCAATTAACAAACCAATTTATTAAATGTTGAGGATTCATGTTTGTGCGTCGCTCTTGCAGCGGGAATCGCTGTATATTTATTCTTGATTATTTTTTCCTTCCACATATCCATTATCTACCAGTCGCCAAGCACCGCCAGAATTGCCTGTCAAATCGCAATCTTCAACCTTCGCAATAGCATCTCTATAAAGTGCGATCGCCTCAGAGCCATTACCAGTAATTCGACACCTGCGTACAATCAATTTCCCTCCCAATCCGACACCAATTCCTACAGTACCGTTGCCAAAAATCTGACTATCTTCCACCGTTAGTTGGGCGCTATCGGACATAAAAATTCCGTTCCATATCCCGTCATGAATTTGACAGCGACGCATTACAGAAGCAGCATTATGCCCGCAAATTCCCACCACAGAATAGTCGGCAGAAGTAATATCGCTATCTTCGATGACTAACTCTCCTTCACGAATATCAACCGCATAATAGTTCCCCGTAGCATTTAGGGTTAAACCTCGCACTAAAGCCGATGCTGTTTGCATTTTTAGGCAGTTAGAATTGGTACTTTGAACAACAATACTTCCCGCTTCTATTTTACCGATAATTTCCACAGATTTATCGAGGATGAGACTTTCTAAATATAAGCCAGGATTCACATAAATTCGAGTGTTTGGTGCTGCATTTTGTAGTGCTTCGTTAATTGTAGTATAATTACCTTGGCCTTGTTGACAAACAACCAGTTCTAGGCTATTGGAAATTTGAGCATCGGAAGTTGATGGTGCAATTTCCTCAGATTCAGCAGCGGGTGTTTCAATTTCTCCATCGCCCGTGAGGGATTGTGCTGGGATTTCTGATAGTTGTGTACTTAGTTGCAACTTTTGGCGATCGAAATTTGCTAACTGATGCTCTAATTCGGATACTTGAGCTGTCAGGTTAGCTTGCTGTTGTGTCGCCGTCTCTAATTGACTTTGCATTTCGGCAATTTGCGTATAATATTGCGATCGCTCTTGATTTGCTGTTTCCCAATCCGACTGTAATTGGGAGCGACTCTGCTCTAATTCGGATACTTGAGCTGTCAGGTTAGCTTGCTGTTGTTGCGCCGTCTCTAAGTGACTTTGCATTTCGGCAATTTGCGTATAATATTGCGATCGCTCTTGATGTGCTGTTTCCCAATCTGACTGTAATTGGGAGCGACTCTGCTCTAATTCGGATACTTGAGCTGTCAGGTTAGCTTGCTGTTGTGTCGCCGTCTCTAATTGACTTTGCATTTCGGCAATTTGCGTATAATATTGCGATCGCTCTTGCTGAGATTTTTCTAAATCAGCTTGTAGTTGGGAAGACTGAGATTGAAACTGCGATAGAGCTTGCTCATTTTGATTTATTTTATCCTCGACAGCCTCTAATTGTAGTACCAAATCTTCTCGCTCTTGCGAAATCATCCTTGACTGATTTTCCCCCGCCACAATTAGAGCTTTTAATTCAGTTATCTCATGATTCGCTGCTTCTAAATTAGATTGAGCTTCCGATAGTTCCCGTTTCATTTGGGAGAGTTCTTCATGCTCTGATTCTAACTGGACTTGCGATTCAGACAGTCGATCGTTCAGTTGCGCTTTTTCTTGAGTTACATTTGCCAATTTCGGCTCTAATTCTAAAATTTGATAACTTAAAGCTTCCCGTTCCTCAATCAGAGACTCCAACTGTTTTTCCAGATTTAATAATTGCGGTTGAATTTCCGTTTGCTTTTGGCTAGCATTTTGTAATTGAATATGTAACAATTGTCGTTCAACATTAGAATTTTCAAGCTGATATTCTACTTCTGATAACTGATTTACGAAGACCAATTTTTCTTCTTCGAGAATATCTAGCTGAGCTTGTAAATTAGATTTTTGAAATAAAATTTCCTCTTTTTCTTTCACAGCGCGATCGCACTTGATTTTGCTTTCCGCCACTTGGTACTGTAGCTGCAACTTTTCTTGATTAGCCGCTGCTAATTCACCTTCTATTTCCGCTATTTTCGCCTGAAACAAGCCAATTTCTTGGTACAATGGTTCTAAGTCTGCTTGAGTTTGCTCTAATTGTAATTTCAGTTGCGATCGCTCTTGTTCGGCTATGTCTAATTGATGTTTAACTTCGGCAAATTCCGACAGAGATAACTGATTTTCTCTAGCACTTTCTAATTGAAATTGCAAGTCTAAAACCAGAGCGTCAACCTGGGATCTATCTTCAGTCATTAGTGCCAACATTGCTTCCAATTCCGAGACTTGCGTATTTAACAAGTTTTGTTGCTCATTCTTTTGGTTTAAGGAATTTTCCAGTTCCGAAATTTGAAAATTTAGCTGATTTTCTTCCTGAATTTTCTGCCTAATTTCCCCATTTTTTACCCCCAACTCCGAGGCTAACTGCGACAGAGCCTGCTGGGATTTGTCTATCCGCATCAAGTTGCGCTTATTTCGCTCATTCAAGATTAGCCAACATACTAGCAACCCGCCCCCAAATCCTATTAATAAGAGTAATGCTTCCATTTGCTTTATTTAATTGAGAAAATTTAAACATTCTTAATGTGTTATGACACAAAATATACCTTCGGTCAATATAGCAATCCTAAATCATTTGTGAATTTCTTACTCCCGGACCTTAGCAAGGTCCGGGTTGGGGTGGGGTAAAAAATTTACGACTCATTTAGGATTGCTATAGGTAGTGCAGTCTATCATATCACAAATTATTCCCAAATTTAATTTTTTTAAGACTATTTATATTTCTTTACAACCTCCGCAGCGATCGCAGAGGTTGAAGTCATCAGCCTTTAGAGAGTTAGGAGAAATGAAGCAAATCCACAATATGAGAAATAATACCAATATCTTTCATGAGTAAATAATCTAGGCGATCGGCGATCAAACTCAAAATCAAATCATTATAAGTCATCTTATATTCCGCCAAACCAAGAGCAACTAAACTGGTCACATTTTCCCCAGGGCGTTTCAGATCCGGTTTGGGATTAGCCTCCAAAACATAAAGTTCCCCATTCTCATCGCACCTGACATCAATCCGCACCAAACTATTGAGACTAAACTCCCAATAAATTTTTTGGGCTAATTCAATTAACTCCTGCTTTAATTGCGGTTCTTCTGGGCCAATCAACTTTCCGCGATCGGCAGTAATCGTTTTTTTATCCATAGAAGTAAAGATTAATTCATCAGATTCCAAAACCCGTTCGATCGTGGAAAAAGCAAAGGGTTTTTGCTGTTTAGAAAAACTGCCTTGAGCATGAGTAACGTAGCCACAAACAGCCACACAAAACTCTCGTCCCGGTAAATATTTTTCAATCAAAGCAGTATTGTGAGTTGCCTGATGAACAGCAGAAATAGCTTGAGACAAACCCTCAATTGTTTCGACAAAATGAACGTGCAACGAAGCTCTACCGGATACTGGCTTGACGATAAAAGGTCCAGAATAATCACCAAAAGCCAGGGCAAAACGGTCTTGCAATTTTGGTTTAAATATGCCTTGAGAAGGATGCCAAATGATAAACGGAGCCGTTTTGATTCCGACTGATTGCAGTTCTCGTTTAAAGGCGTGCTTGTTATCTAAAATTGAGCTATTTAAAGGGTTGTGACCAATATAAGGCATTCCCAACATTTCTAACAAAGCGGGAGTGTGACAAACCGGATTGTATCCCTGAACGCCTCCGGTATTCATCCAGACTAAATGGATATTTTCTGCCTTGAGTTTGTCTGGCAAATTCAGATCGTCAGGCATCAGAAAAACCTGCTTGAATCCTACTTCTTTTAAGGAATTGGCAATTTCTCTGGCTACCACTTCATAACTTTTCCAAGCGCGGGGATTGTGAGTTTTGTAAATCACAGAGCCTGGTTTGTTGCAGTCGCCGCCGAATACCACTGCAATCCGCAATTTAGTAAAAAATACTTCCAAATATTCAGGTAGCAGACTAAAGTCGTAATGCGAGGGATTCATCCCAATTGATGATGTTGCAACCATAATGCCTACTTCCTATCTGTCTAATTTTAGTTTTTTTGTTTGATGTTTTTTTCCGCAGAATCGCTAGATTTTGCTATGTATATCCCAGCCAAAACTACAGAAAAAGCCAGCCAGTTAAACAAACTCAAATTTTCGCAAAAGAGTATCCAAGCTAATATGGCAGTAATCACAGGTTCTAACAGCAGGAAAAGAGCCACAAAACCTGATGATAAACGGCCGAGACTGTGAATGAGCAGTCCTTGACCGAAAGCTTGGCAAATCACGGCTAGAGCAATTACGGCTAGCCATCCTTGCCAAGAATAAGGGAAAATGCGATCGCCCGCCAGCAACACCAGTGGCAAAATCAAGAGACTGCCAATAAAACAGCGCCACATTAATATAGTTGTCGCCGGGAACTTGGTCCGTAAATGTTCTGCTATCAGCAGATTTCCTGCATAGAACATTGCCGATAAAAGAGCAGCCAAATCGCCAGTCAGATTCTCTCCGGCAGTTTGTAAATCATCAAACCCGATGGCGATAGCCCCTGCCAAAGCTACCGCCATTCCGACTAAAAACCTGCGATCAAAACGGCGGCCCAATAGCAGCCAACCTCCCAAAGTTGTAAACAAAGGAGTTAAGTTTCTCAGTACAGTAGAATTAGCGACATTCGTCCTCGTCAGAGACCAAGCCCAAAAACCCAAGGAAGCCGAAGAAACGATACCTACCGCGATTAATAGCATCAAATCGCGGATAGTGTAGTTCGATCGCATTTGAGGTTCTGCATCAGAGATGCGGCGGCGGGCTTCACCGACACCATTCCAGACTGCAAACACCAAAGTTGCGATCCACAAACGGTTAAAAACAGTAGCATTAGCACTGATTTCCCCTTCGCTTAACCGAATAAAAATGGCAGCAAAAGAGACAGCTAACAGCGCCGCCGACAGCGAAACTATCGCCCACAACTTCCCTTGAGTATCCCTTGGTGTATCGTTGTTAACATCATCATCCTGGTTTGCCAAAACAAGACTGGTTTTAGGTTGAGGTTTTAAGGCAGGATTTAAACCATTTACCTCTAATTTTTCCTGTTGTAGATCGATATTTGTTTCTGGCATTTCCAGTTGTTTTGACATTTTCCTTCTTCCTGGTTCCTTGTTCCTTATTCCTTCGGCTATCACAGCAGTTTCGGATCAAGGTTTAATAGAAAGTCTTGCAAAAGCATCCTTCAGCAGGGGTGGTAATTGGCGAATAATTTTACCCTTCTCGCCATCTACCGCCACCAAAGTTACCTGGGCTGTCGCATACAATTCCTCGCCGTCAGCCGATCGAATTTCGTAGTCCCAAAGCAGCCGGACACCTTCACTAGCAGACATCCGCGTTTTGATGGCCACAGCTTGTCCCATCTGTGGGGCGCGGTGGTAGCGCAAGGAAAGTTCCACCACGGGCAATTCTAAGCCCTGGGCCACCCAATCAGCATACTCAATGCCGATCGATCGCAAACTTTCCACACGGGCTTCCTCCATCCAGGTAAGGTAAGTACCATGCCAAACGGCACCGCTGTAGTCGGTATGGTGAGGGTATACTCGCACCAAATATTCAAACCAGCCTCCAGATTCCATCGAAGACAGACTTTGAATAGCGCCCGCAGGTGCGAGTTGAGGTTGAGTTCGATCGTTCTCTAACACTTTACAAATCGTTCCAAAACGCTACATTTCTACAAATCATAAAGCAAACTTCAAGCTTATGCTTGACTTTAGCAAACTAGATTCCTCAACTCCGACTACCCGAAGGCAGAAGTGGCCTATGCTGAAGGCAGAAAGTCAAAATGTTGATATCTGATGTTTTGACTGCATCTGTAACTAACGAGTTCTGCCTTTGGGCGACGAGTTCAACCTCGCACACAAAAATTCAACTTTTTTCCACACGAAAGAAACCATGATAGAAAAAATTTTAGTAGCCGTGGCTGGCCGCGGTCTGTGCGAAGAGATGTTTAATATGTTGATGGACATCCCTTCCTTGCAACAAACCTCTGTCACTGTCTTGCACGTCGTGCCACCTCAAGTAACATCGGACGGAATGGCCGACAAGTTAGAAGAAGGAGGCAAGATCTTAGCACAAGCGGTTCAATCTTTAAAAATAGACCCTAGCAAAGTCAATCCCCGCCTCAAACAAGGAGACCCAAAAACGATTGTTTGCCAAGTGGCTGAAGAAGAACAATCTGACTTGGTAATCATGGGTTCGCGGGGGTTTGGCAGACTGCAATCTATTCTGGAAAATTCGGTCAGTCAGTATGTTTTCCAGCTAACATCCCGGCCGATGCTATTAGTAAAAGACGATATTTACGTCAAAAAAATTAAGCGTGTTATGGTGGCGATCGACAAATCGGAATCCGCCAAACAATCCTTGGACCTGGCCCTATCTTTAGTCAAGGATATTAATGGCGGACAACTAATTTTAGTCCACGTCACTAAAGATTTGACTGGAAAAGCGACGGAAGATGTTACCGCAAGTGCTGAAAAAGACCCCGTATTAGCGCCCGCAGTAGCACTGGCGAAACAAATGGGAGTTAGCTACCGCTGCGTTAGTGCCACAGGCAAGCCTGGGGAAGCAATTTGTAGGTTTACAGATGAACTGAATGCTGACTTATTAGTAATTGGTTCACCGGATCGCCGTCCTAGTGTTGCCAAGTCCTTTGTCGATCTCGATCGACTCCTAGGAAACTCTCTTTCCGACTACGTGCGAGTCTATGCTAATTGTCCCGTATTGCTAGCCCGGACGACAGGCTAAATTCAAAATCCCCAATCTAAAATCGGTATGAACCATTAAAAAAGCGCCAAAGCAAAAAGCTATGGGCGCTTTTTTTGCCATGCACAAAACCAGACAAAAATAGCAGAAATTACTAATCTTTTCTGCCTTGACGGCTAGCTGTTTGAATGTACAGAATGATTAGAAAAACACTGGGAACCAGTACAAACAGAATGGTTGCCACAAACCCTAGATCGTTAACTTCCATGAAGACGCCAGCCTCTATCTAAAAAGTATGAAAATACACACAACTAGGATACCACTCATACCAGTTTTTTATGAGGCTGCATAGAATCTGATCCCCCCTAACCCCCCTTAATAAGGGGGGAACAAGATTCTGCTCAAAGTCCCCCTTCCCCCCTTGGGGGGGGGCTAGGGGGGGGTGGGGATGCGAGGGGGATCGAGATATATGCAACTTCACATTAAATTGGTATCAAAGGTAGAAGGCAGAGAATTGGAAAGTAAGAGGGGGGTAGGCACAGAAAGGCACTACCCCTACCTTATCCCTGTTTTTCGGAGAATGAAACAGCCGTGGGCCCAAGGCCCAGTGGCAGTTATGGCTTGGTCTTGACACTCACTGGGCCATTAACCAAAGCTTGACAAGCCAACCGATAGTTATCGGGCTTTTTCTTGAGCTTGCGGTTCTCAAAGTCAGTGCGGGGGGAAAGATTTTCACTACCTTCGACAATTTCCACGATGCAAGTGCCACATTGACCGTAGCCTCCGCAATTCATCATCTTTCCCGAAAAAGTGTACAAATCGATGCGGTTTTCTAGAGCTTTGAACCTTAAATTGGCTCCGTCTGCTGCGATGACTTCCTGATTTTCCTTCACAAACTTGATATTGCCCATTACCGATTCCTTAACGCAGTGACTTGGTTCTCTATTACAAAATATTAACTATTGTATCGGACATTTAATGCCCGATCGCCTATTTTTCCGATCGTCCAAGGAAAATGCCCCCAGCTCAAGGAGTTCTGGAGAGATTGTTACCGGGAAGATTGCTCACCGCCCGCTGGAGAGAAGAAAGCGAGCGGTTGTAGCCAATAATTGCCAAAAGTCGGTTTCTTTCAGCCCTAGTCAAATCCGTTTCCGCCTGAATCACATCCGTCTGAGTACCGACACCAGCTTGAAAGCGCAGTCTGGCCAAACGCAGGGCTTCCCTCGACTGCAAAACCCCAGCCTCAGAAGTTTCGATATTCTCAAAACTAGACTCCAAGCCAAAATAAGCTTGTTCCACTTCCCGGCGCACCTGGTTGCGGGTTTGATCGAATCTACTTTCGGCGATCGCAATATCAGCATCGCGCTGTTTCACCCTCGCCTTGGCTGCGCCCCCGTCAAAGATACTCCAAGTCAGACTTGCCTGGATGGCATAACCGTCCGCCCAGCCGTGAGCGGCAAAGGGATTAGGGTTCTCAGAGTTTTGCCCCTGCACGTTGTAACTGCCCGAAACATTCAGTTGAGGCAAACGCCCGGCCAAAATCGATCGACGCTGCTGCTTGCTCAGATCCCTCTGTACCAACTGCTGTTCCAACTCAGCACGATTTTTAAAAGCCTGCACGATACTTTCTTCTAAAGACAGCCTCCAAGAACCCGCTTGCTCCACCGGGTCTGCCGCCGTCAAGTTCGAGGACTGACTGATATTTAACAGCTCAGACAACTGACGCTGGCGGATGCGCTGATCGCGGCGGGCATTGGCTAGCTGCTGCTGTTCGTTGGCCAAATTGGCCTGGGCCTGCAACACGGCAAAGCGAGTTCCTACTCCTGCCCGTTCCAGGGCTTCGGCATCCCGCAAACTTTGTTGAGCATTTCTCACCGATGCTTGGCGAATGGCCACTTGTCCGTCTGCATCTTGCAGGTTGTAGTAAGCATCAGTCACATCAAAGCGAAGTTGTTCGGCTTGGCGTTCCACTTCCAGTTCTCGCAAGCGCAACTGTTCCTGGGCCGCGCGGATGTTAGCACTCCGGCGGCCGAACAAATCAACGTCGTAGCTTAACTGCAAAGTGCTGTTGAGACTGTTACTGGCGAAATTTGGCGTGGCTTGGGCGGCCGGCCGTCCGGTTTGGTTTGCTTGAAAGTTGTTGATTCGCTGCTGACTCCGCACTTGGATTTCTCCACCGGCGCTCAAAGAGCGGGTCGCGTTCATTTGAAAATTGAGGTCTGGATATAAAGCTGCTTGTTGTTCCCGCACGGCTGCTTGAGTTTGTTGTAATTGCAGTTGAGAAATTTGCAGAGTTTGGCTGTTGCGACGGGCGAGGTCCACTGCTTGTTGCAAGCTAATGGACTGAGTTTCTTCAATCCTGACATCAAGAGGTTGAGTTGGAAACAACAGCGGATTGGGGTTGGGTTCCAGGGTTCTGGGAGGCTGGGTTTGTAATATGCCTTTGGGAGTTGGAGGGGGGAAACTTTCGCCCGGAGTATTGCTTGGTGGTGGTGTCAGGGAACTCGGCACTGGAATGATGTTCGGGTTTTGGGGGGAAGGTACACCCTGGGCGATCGCAGTTGGTGCTGGTGTGGCACTTTCGACTCCAACTACTGGTGGAGTTTGGTCAGCATTTTGGGAATTAGAGCCTAGTGGCTGGGGATTAGCTGTCGGGGAGTTTTCCAGAGACTGATTTGAGGGGGAAAGGGCGATCGACTCTAATGGTTGTTCTGGGGTTGTTTGCGATTCTAATTTAAGATTCTCTCCCACAGGTAGCTGATTACTTTGGGCCGAATTCTCCGGGGACTGAGCCGCAGACTGTGCAGCAGCACTGTGTCCCACATTGCCGAAAGTAATTGCAGCACCTACTCCTACTACCACGATTTGACGAAAAACACGCATAAATTTTAAATTATTCTGCAATTCCAGAGACAATTTTTAAGCAAGACAGAGGTCTCTAATTTCAGTTTAAACTCAGAAGTCCCAGCTTAGAATAAGTGCCGAGGTGAGTACCTGCAAATTTCCCGATCGGCAAAACTGCTCTCACCATATCTCCATTCTGAAACTCAAAAAAGGTGTTACACCTATTTTGTCTGTTGATTAGTTGATCGCACCTCAGCATTCACCAGACCGATCGCCACTGAGATTAGTTCCTCAACTCCTGTAACGGGGAAAATCTCCGTTTTCAGGATGCTAGCAAGCTCTAAGACGGTCATGTCATCCAAAAAACGCGGTTCCCCTTGTTTTAGCATCACCGAGGGCAGTAGGATGCCATCTCCCAGGTCTTTTCCCTGCAAAGCTGCGAGCAAGTCTTGGCCTGTCAGCAAACCTGTGACAGTAATTTTTTGCCCCCAATAGTCGCTACACAATGCTACCATCTTAACTTCCAAGCCGGGAATTTGATTGAGCTGATGCGCGATCGGCTCAAAAGCTTTTTCCACAGCATTTCCCACTACCCAAATCAATTTTCGCGCCGAATTAACTTGCAGCGGTTGCAGTTTAGCGAAAGCAGTTTCAAACTGTTGGATAAATTGGCGGATGGAACCGACACCATTACCAATTTGGGGATAATCTGCATAGTCAGAGGCGATCGGCAAATCCAAACCTGCAATTAAAAACCATTCATCAGCCAGCCAAATACAGCGGGATTTTGCATTCTGCTTTTTCGCCCTTGCTAAGGAAGAACTTAAATCTTCTCCCCCCCTTGCTAAGGAAGAACTTAAATCTTCTCCCCCCCTTGCTAAGGAAGAACTTAAATCTTCTCCCCCCCTTGCTAAGGAAGAACTTAAATCTTCTCCCCCCCTTAGCAAGGGGGGGTTGGGGGGGGTGAATTTTGCCTTCAGCTTTTTCGCCGTTGTGCCTTTTTTACCTTGACTCAAAACAGCTTGAATTTTCTGCACTTGCGCGATTACTTCTCGCGCTTTTTCTGGTGTGACAGCGATTAGTTCATCTTCCGCTGGACGAAAGCGAGTTAAACCCACAGGCACCACAGCCACCGATGCAACCGTGGGGATATTTCCCCTATGAAACTTTGCCAAATCTAACAAAGTGCGTTCTAAATGTTCACCGTCATTAATGCCCGGACAAACAACAACTTGAGCGTGAATTTGTAGGCGACGTTCTTGAAACCATTTGATTTGTTCTAAAATTTTCCCAGCCCGGAGATTTTTCAGCAACCGAATTCGCACTTCCGGTTCCGTAGCGTGTACGGAAACATAGAGAGGAGAAAGTCGCATTTGTTCGATTCTGTCCCACTCTTTTTGAGTAAGATTTGTGAGAGTGAGATAGCTACCATAGAGAAAACTTAATCGATAGTCATCATCCTTGAGATAGAGAGTTTCGCGCTTTCCCGGTGGCTGTTGATCGATGAAGCAGAAAGGACAGCGATTATTGCACTGAATTAGCCCGTCAAAAAGGGCTGTCTCAAATTCTAAACCTAAATCTTCGTCGTAATCTTTTTCGATTTCTAATTTGTGGAGTTTGCCTTTAGTGTCTAATACTTCTAGTTCGAGAAATTCATCGGCGCACAGAAATTGATAGTCGATTAAATCGCGGGGTTTTTCACCGTTGATGGCAAGGATTGAGTCACCGACATCAAATCCAATTTCCGCAGCGATGCTGTCGGGGATGACTTTGGTAATTAGGGCTGGCTTTGTTGATAATTCGCTCATAATTTTGCACGGGCTGGTTCAAGTTTGATAAATTATTTTTGAATTTATTTTTTTATTTTTTATTCTCAAATTTATCACAATTTAACTATTTTGTCAACCGCGCCATGCGGGAAAAAAATAGCCCTTAGTGAAGCGCGATCGACTGAAAATAGGCCAGCTTTCATCGTCGGCTATAAATTATTTTAGTTTCCCACGATCGCATACCACAAACTTACCATCAGACACAAACTAGCTAAATGCTGTGGCATCAAAGATTTAAGGGAGCGCTTGGCAATTTTTTGAGTCACAAATATCGTTACTAACAATCCTACAATTAAAGTTAAGCCTTGCAAGAAACTAATCACCGCCGGATCGCCGACAAAACTCGGTAAATCGTCTCTAATTTGTCCGAAAGTGGCAAAAGTGACGGGAATCACTCGGCCGCCTTCCTGCAAACCCAATCGCCAATAGTGAGCCAAACTCCCGCCCCAGACTAGGGGTAAATAACCGTAAGCGAGGGAGACAAATGAAAGAGGTTTATAGGTGGTAAATGGCATGGTTTCTGCTTTTCCCAATTGATAAATTGCCTGCATGACTGCATAGGCACCAAGGGGAATTAGGGGCGGAATAATTAACAGCGCGATCGAAATTCCTAAATGAGGGATAAATTGGTCTAAATTGATGCCTAGTCCTAATAAATCATTGATTTCAGGTAAGCGATGGAGATAGATGCCGCCTAATAATAGAAATAAGAGGGCGACTTCATAACTGTGGGGAACATGGGTAGTCCATAATTCGATGCCGGGGGGGCGCAGATTTAATTCTACCGATCGATGGGGGCAGGCTTTTAAGCAAGTCATGCACAAGACGCAATCTTTATTATCAGTTAATTGGGCGGGATGGGAATAAATCGGACATCCATTAGTGGTTAATCCTTCTCCCAAGCCAGGCCCGCCTTTATAACACTGGTAGGTAGTACATTCAGCGGCACAGGTTCCTTGTTGGGCGCGGAGTTCGATAATTGAGAGTTTAGCAAATAAGCCATTCATTCCCCCGATTGGGCATAAATAACGACACCACAATCGTCGCTCGAAGATTAGGGAAAAAATTACTGCTCCGGCGGTGATAAGTAACAATAAACAACTGGATAAATAGGCGGTGTTTTCTAAATCCCACAACTCTTCCCACAGAAATATGAGGGTAAATAGTCCGAAGAGAAACCAACCACCCCATTTTTCAGCTTGTTGCCGCGGCCATTTATGGAGAGTTCGAGGGAAAATTTTCAGCGAGAGTTTTTGGACGATTTCTCCATAAATCATAAACGGGCAAAAAGCGCACCACAACCGCCCAATCAGGGGAAATAATAATAAAATTAAGGGCCACCACCACGCCCAAAAAATATTGAGGGCAAAATTATGTTGTCTATCTTGGGGGGCGACAAACAGGATGATTACCACCAATGCAAATATCCAACTGGTAAACCAGTAATTCACGCGATCGGGATACCAATCGCTCCGTAAAAACTGCCGAAATTTAGGATAGATATTTAATAAATTCAGCCGAAACTTTTGTTTCTTAGTTGCTTGGGCCCAAAACACTTCTTCTGTTAATACCTGATTTCCCTGTGCTTGAACTAAAGCGCGATCGACCATTCCTTCTAATTCCCGCAAGTTCCCTGGAAAGTCGTAGGCTTGCAAACGGCGAATAGCTTCCGGCGTGACTTGGGGCTTTTCTAATTTCTTTTGGCGACAAAGGAGGTTGAGATAATAGTTAACCTGTGCCTCTAAATCTGCTTTCCTGACCCGCAATGAGGGTACTTTAATCTTATGGTATGTCAGTTTATCGAGCTGGGGTTGAACGCTTTCTGAAATTAAAATTATCCGAGCATTACTAGAACGGGGTGGCGGTGGTATTTGTCCTTCTTTTACTGCTAGTGTATAGGTTCCATTAGTTAATAATTGCTGAATTTGAGGGCATAATTGCTCTGGTAATTCTTGGACATCATTTAAAATTAATGTCCCTTCACCCAACCATTCCAAGAGTCCCGGTTTACCGCCCAAACGCCCGAATAATTCGGCTCCATTTGTCTGAAGCAAGGCACTTTTTAGCTGAATCACTGGCTCGCTGCGGCGATGAGAACCGAAATGAATTAAAGCTGCTAAATTATCTTTTTCTAACCCCGGTTCGCCAGAGATTAATACGGCTCGATCGTCGCTAGATGCTGCGCGAATTTGTTGGCGCAATTTCACCGCATAACGGCTATTCCCAATTACTCCCCGTTTCGCCCTGGGTACTAGATAGCTGCGGAGAGCATTTTGACGCTCTCTCTCGTAGGCGATTTCTGTTTCTAGCTGCTCTAATTTCGTCGCTAAACGTTGGGTATAGGCTTCGGTGATGGGTGGATATGTTGCGAGCAAACTGCGCCAGCGATCGGCATTAATTACCAAAAATTGACATTCTGTCCTAGCGACAATTCGACTATCTGCTGGTTGTGAACGTTGGAGGGCAGATAAATTGACGATCGCCCCTGGTAATAAACTACTAGCCCACATCAAGCCCGGTTGTTTGCGGCGGTATCGATCGACCTGTCCTCGCTTTAGGATATAAAGATTTGTGACAGGCGTGTCTTCGAGTACCACTCGAAATCCAGGCCCAAAGGTTGCCAGTTGTATTTCACTAGCGATCGCCTGTAAAATCTCGCGGGATAATATGCCTAATTCGGTGTTGGATTCTAGCCAGTTAATTAATGTTTCGGTAGACATCGCTTAGCATCGGCGAAAGCCGAATGGTGATAGCTTGCTGTCGGATCTATCATAGCTTGTAGAAGTCCTCACGGCGGATCGCCCTCCTCTCAAACGGCACATTAGCCAAAAATTGTTTTCCAAGCAATAATTGACAGGGCTAAATCAGCGATCGCGTGACTGATGTAACTAGCCCAAAGCGAACGATAGGTGAGATAACACCACGACCAAATTACCCCAGCTAGGAATACTGCTAAGGAGCCTAACATCACTCCTTGCCACTGCGTATAAGCTGCTAAAACAATGATATGATGAAGAGTAAAAAACATAGCACTCAGAAATATAGCTCCGGTTCCAGGTATGAGAATCTCACACTTTTTGTAGACAAACCAGCGCCAAATAAATTCTTCAATCAATGAGTTGATTAGTACAAAATAGCCTTGGACTATTAAAAACAATATAGGATTGACAGGCCCCATTTGTTGCACCTTGGTTTTGGCATCAGCCACATCGATCCACTGTTGACCGAACAGCCAGTAAGTACCCATAATTATCCCGAACATTAATAGTCCCAAAACTATGCCTACTAACAATTCTTGATATTTTGGTCTGGATAAATGCAGTTGGTAGCGATCGCGCAAAACAGACCAGGCTATTGGTAAAAATAGTAGCCAAAGTCCGCCCAATACTGAAACTATAGTGCCGACTATTCCGGGAGCAATAAATAAGGACATTGCTACACCAATGCTAGCAGCAGGAACTACCAGAATCAGAGCTAATTTTGCATTTTGGCGATCGCTATGTTCGACCATGATATTGACTCCCGTAAAAATTCTATAATTATTAGGCGTTATAGATGCTTATTCTACCGATTTGGGAGCGACCAAATAGCCTGTTACCACATGATGAAACAGGCTTTATTGCCTGTTCTCATATTGTGAAACAGGCCGGAAAGTAGGTTCTATAATAATGAGGGATCTTTCAATGCACCGCCAGCAAGGGCAGTTAAAATCGCCACACCAAAGGCCAGCCGATACCAGACAAAAATCCAGGTATTCTGAGTTTGCAGAAATTTCATCAACCAGGCGATGGAAATATAGGAAAATATAAAGGCTGAAATTGTTCCCACTATCAAAGCGACAACAGCACCTTCACCTACCCCTTCACCCAAAGCACTTTTCAACTCAACTAAACCAGCCAGAGTAATTGCCGGAATTCCTAACAAGAAAGAAAACCTTGCCGCCGCCGCTCTTTCTAATCCTATGAACAATCCTGCTGTGAGGGTAGAACCCGATCGCGAAACACCCGGAATTATTGCCATTGCTTGAGCTAATCCCATGATGATACCATCTTTGACTTCTAATTTTTCGTAATCCCGTTGACGCTTGCCTGTTTTTTCGGCTATTGCTAATAGTGAGGACATGACGATGGAAGCAATGGCGATCGCCCCCAAACTCCGCAGTGGCGAATTGTCAAAATCTTTAACAAATATCTTGATTAACAGTCCAAAAAAGATAATCGGTATAGTACCCAAACCAATTCCCAGGGCCATCCGAAACTCTTGGGAATCATAGTCAGAGCGTCTAATAGCTTTAAATGCACCAATAGTTATAGTTGTCAAGTCTTTCCAAAAATACAATAGCACTGCCACAATGCTGCCCAATTGAATTACACCAACATAAGCAACACCGGGATCGCGGCCCCAAAGAGCCACTGGAACTACCTTCAAATGAGCGCTGCTGCTGATGGGCAAAAATTCGGTTAATCCTTGGACAATTCCTAAAACAATCGCCTCAAACACACTAATTGGATCAGGTCCAGCCACATTAGCAGCCGGCGTTTGAGCGAGAATTACGTCAAGTAAAGCAATCATTTGTTGTCAATTCCTAATTGTCAGTTTTTATGTCAACTACCCAGCATCAACCTTCCAACATCTAAAGATTGTCGGTTTTGGTCAGGGGTGGATGTCTTCACTCACGCGCATTCCTCCCGACGCTCACCTCGATCGGTAGAGGGCGAGACTCCTGCTGTCTTGTTGAGCTGAATCTTAGTGCCGATCGCAACTAAAAACATCTTAAAATAGGTAGTCAAAAACCAATTTAACCTACTGACCAGCATTTGCCGACATTTGCTGATAAAATTAATCGTGTTTTGCACACTTTTTCGCCACCTTACAGCAACTGCCAACAAACTATGATATTTTCCAACTACCAAAATTTAATTGCTACTATTGCTTCTGGCAAAGGCTGGCGGCGGCGAATCTTATCTGCTAGTGTTTTAACTTTGGCGATCGCCCTTAGCTTCATCCTGTTTATCAGCCCAGCACCAGCCTACGCAACTCTCACAGACGATCGCTTCGACGGTACAATTTTTGCCCTCTATGGCGGCAACGGTTCCCTAGTCCCTCCCAAAGTCACGATCAAAGATTCCTTCAAACGCAAAAAACCAGTATTACTGGTATTTTACACTGATGATAGTAGCGACTGCAAGCAATACGCTATAGTTGTCTCAAACCTCCAGGAATTTTACGGTAGAGAAGCCGATTTTATACCTGTATCAATCGATTCTCTGCCTGCCAAATCAGCACCAGAATTAACCAATCCGAGCCATTATTACGAAGGCTTTGTACCTCAAACAGTGATTCTCGACCAATCGGGAAAAATTGTTTTTAATGCGAAAGGACAAGTACCTTTTGAAGAGGTAGATGATGCCTTTAGAAAAGTATTTAATTTGCTGCCTAGAGACAAATCGATCCCGTTAAAACGCCGGATTGTGAACGAACTAAATACTGAGCTATCGAAGTAGTTATTGGTTATTTTAACCCATAACCAATAACCCATAACCCATAACCCTTGCATCCCTCAAGCTATCAAGGCAAAATAGATGTGAACTGTTTAACCTCAAATCATGACCAGAACCTTAATTCCCGTGATTCTCGCCGGCGGTAAAGGCGAACGTTTTTGGCCGCTAAGTCGCAAGCAGCGCCCCAAGCAGTTTTTGAGTCTCGATGGTAGCGGTAAGAGTTTGCTGCAAGCTACTGCTGAAAGATTATTAACATTAGGTAACGGCTGGGAAGATTTGTGGGTAGTAACGTCAGAAATGTTGGCTGAGGGTGTGCGAGAACAGTTGCCGCTGCTACCTCCTGAGAATTTGCTGGCGGAACCGGAGGGGAGGGATACTGCGCCAGCCGTGGCTTGGACGGCTATAGAAACGGCTAAGCGTTACGGTGAGGATGCGGTTGTCGGGTTTTTCCCCGCGGATCACTGGATTGGGGAACCGGAGGAGTTTGAGAAGACTTTGGCCGCGGCGGCGGATTTGGCGAAAAATCAGGATGCGATCGCCACTTTGGGAGTCAAACCGAGTTATGCTTCCACTGGCTACGGCTACATCGAACAAGGGGAGGAAATCGGCAGTTTTGGGGGTTTTCCCGCCTATCGCGTCGCCCGGTTTACCGAAAAGCCCGATCGCGCCACCGCTGAGGAATTTGTAGCCAGTGGCAAATTTAGTTGGAATGGCGGAATTTTTGTGTTTCGAGTTGGCACTGTCTTGACAGAATTGCGCAATTATGTACCAGAAATGATGGCTGCTTTGGAGGCAAAAGGGGCCCAGGCTTACTCAGAATTGCCGAAAATTAGCATTGATTATGCGCTGATGGAAAAGACGCAAAAAGCCTGTGTTTTGCCTGTAGGATTTAGTTGGGACGATTTGGGAGATTGGAATGCGATCGCCCGTTTGCTACAAGGAGACAAGCCGAATGTCGAATTAGCAAAACACGTCGGCATTGATACCAAAGGAGGCATTTTCTATGCAGCGGATGAGAATGAAGTCATTGTCACCATTGGTTTAGAAGATGTGGTAGTTGTCAGAGATGGCAATGTGACTTTGATTGTGAAAAAAGATAGAACCCAGGAGATTAAACAGGTAATCAAAGTATTGGGAGAAGATGAGAAATTGCAAGATTTATTGTAAGTAACTGAGGACACGGAATTGCCGTGTCTCTATCCCAAAACGATCGCGAATTATATCGTTTCCCGTTGCATCGGAATGGTTTAACCACAGAGAACGCAGAGAACACAGAGGGAGATGGGGGACTGGACAAAGATGGTTGGGTTATAGCTTATTGAGCAGTAACAATAAAGGGGATCGAGCAAGATATTTAGATATCATTCTCAAATTTTAGCTTTCCTAAAATTTGAGAATGATATCCCCCCAGGGAGGGGAGAAATTAGCCACTAAAATCAAAAAGGGGGTGAGTCACCCGAAGTTGGGATGAAACACCCCTACAGTCACCAGAATTGATGTTAAGCCTTAGCCTCAACCCAAACTGTTAGCCCTTCAACCCTCAAACCTTTGCCGCGACTGCCGCAATATTGACCGTTAGAAGCAGTGGGAGTATCGCCGATATTCTGAATGTGAGCAGTGTAAAGTACGTTGTATTTATCAGCCTCGGCCCCCGTTAGCCGCACCGCAAATCCTTCAATCCGCTTAGCTTTTCCCCGGAATCCTGCTAACTCTCCTTCTTCGATCCAAGCGGTATCGCCAACACCTTCGACGTGGGCCATGTACTGCAATTTGAGACCGGCGACGGGAGGGTCTATTTTAATCTGAAACCCTTCGACGCGACGCTTTTGAGCGCGAGTGCCGGCATATTCTCGATCGCTAAAAGTGCGATCGCCAATTCCTTGAATATGTGTTAACACTTTTAAGCTGACTGGTTGGGCTGGTTGAGCCTTGGCTGATGGCACAACCCAAACTGTGATACCTTCTACTCTCAAAGCTTTCCCGCGAGTGCCACAATATTCGCCGTTGGAGGCTACTTTGGTGTCGCCGATATTCTGAATGTGAGCATTGTAAAATATGTCGTATTTACTAGCTTGGTCCCCGCTCAATCGCAGAGCAAATCCTTCAATTCGTTTCCCCTTACCCCGGAAACCTGCTAATTCCTGTTCGCTCACCCAAGGAGTGTCGCCGACACCTTCAACGTGAGCCATATACTCGACTTTTAAGCCGGGAATTGCAGGCTCTAAATTCACTTGAAATCCTTCGACGCGCCGCCCTTGAGCTTTGGTTCCTGCGTATTGTTGAGAACCAAAAGTGCGATCGCCAATTCCCTGAATGTGCACCAAAACTTTTAATCCCACAGCCCCCTCTACGGGCGCTGGTGAAGCCCCTGTCGGTGCCCCAAAGACAATGTTCCCGGAGCCCTTTGTCTGGAGAGATTTAGGCATTTCCATGCTGGGAACAATAATCACCTCGTGCATGGGGGCTGAGGGTGCCGGTGATTCCAAAATTTTGATTTCTGGCACCACTGCAACTTGTTTCGGGGGCGCGACCTTTCCCGACGGGATGACGATGACTTCTGGTAATGGTTCAGCAACTGGTGCTGGTACGGGTTTAACTGTGGCTGGTGGGGCTATTTGAGGGGAGATTTGTGTTTCGGTAACGGTCAATTTGCCTCTGGAAATGGCAACAGCTATTTGTTTACCAAAGGCGGCGCTGACGGTTTCTTCCAGGATGACCCACTGTTCGTCATCTAGTTTATCTTGTTGTTCGACGAGGGTGAGCACTGCCGCCACTGGGTGTTTGCCGCTGACTAAGGATTCTGCATCGGAGTGCAGTTGAGTTGGGGTTGATTCGGCAATGGCGCGCTGAAGCTCGCGGGCTTTACTATGTACTGATTGTAGTGGCCCAAAGTCGCTTTGTTCCCGGTGGGCGATCGCTAATACTCGATCGATCACTGTTAGGGCTTGGGAGCGAATTTCTGCTTTCCCTTCAGAAGCTGCGAGCGTCTGGACTAAGTTTTGAATTTCTTGGAGGGAGGTAATTTCTCCAGATACTAGAGCACTGTTGCTGAGTTCGAGAGCTTGTTTTTGGACGACGGAAAAATTGCGACTGTAACTCACCATTTCTTGCAGCAAGTTTTCTGACGGAGGAAGGCCCGATTGTTGGAGTTGCTTGGCGGAGTGTGCGAGTCGATCGGCCAAACTAGGATAGGTTTCCGATAGTCCGGCAATTTGTTGTAGCAAATCTTTATGAGTTGGTTCCATAGTCTGTCGTAAATATTTAACTTGCTGATTATAGACGTTGAGTGTCCTTGAGAGTGCCACAGATAGAATGCCCAAGCACTTCTGGCTTCGGCGGAACCCAGATTTTTCTTGCCATCCCTCCAGGCTATTGTGATCGAAGTCACATCTAGCTCCACTGCTAGTCACAGTTTACAACTGTTGCAGTCACTGCATGAAAGCCACAATGTCACACAAACTAGACCTTACCCGTCACCGTCAAATCCATGGCTATTGTCGATACTGAAGCTACCCCAATGTTGAAAGCAATAAGTTTTATGGTACTGATTCGCGACCTTGCCCAAGAAGCTATGACCATCGGCTATCTTACTATTGAAGCAGAAAATCTCTTGCGCCGGATGCTAACCACCACAACCTATGAATTAGAAGACTTAAATGCTTTTATGACTTTGCAGCTAGCAACTATGTCGGGAATGGTGAAACAAGAGTCTCGTGAATTGAGAGAATGTCAATACTTTTCTGAAGTCGTCTCTAAGACTTCCAATTAGGAATTAATCGACTGTTTGTACATTGAGAATTAGTAAGGAATCTAGAAATCATGGTGATTCGTGACGTTGTAAAAAAAGCTATTGCGGCTGGATATCTGACCTTGGAAGCCGAAAATGAAATAGCGCACGTTTTCTCGTCAGCGAAATGCGACTTGGAAGATTTGAATGCTTTTATGAGTTTGCAGTTGGCGGCGATGGCTGGCCGTGTGAAGCAACAATCTATGGAATCGATTGACTTGGAAGACAATTCTGAGCTGGGTAAAAAAATTTGGTAATAGGTACACAATATAAGTTCGGTTACGTTGTCGGGGAAAGCGAGCTCGATACAATGTCGCCCGCTTTCACACAATTTGGGTGTCAACTGAAACAGTTGACTTGATGCAATCGAAAAGTTAACTGCTTATCTGTATTCAGTCGATCGAGATTGACTGAGGCCCGTTACTTGACGGATTGGTGGTTTCGCTGGCGGGTGGTGTGTAGGAAGTTGAACCCGCTTGCTCATCGATCCAGCTTTTCACTGGGTCTTCCTGAAGATTAAGTCGTAGCAGGCCCGACACAAATCCGCCCGTAAATGCGATCGGCTGTTGGAACAATTCTTTGACTACCGGGATGAGTTCGTCGAGGAACATTCAAGATTCTCCTTGTGCTACTGGGGTGATACTGTTAATTAATCTTAACTGTTTTTGATAAAAGTTAAATAATGTAGTAAGTTCTAGCCTATTCGGGTTATACCTTCTGCTCTCTCAATTTCCTAGAAAAATTTTATGTGCCGTTTGCTTGGCTATCTCGGCGGGCCGATTTTACTCGATTCTCTTCTGTACAAGCCGGAACATTCCTTAATTGTGCAGAGTTACCAACCCCGCGAAATGACTTCAGGTCTACTCAATGCTGACGGTTTTGGCATTGGTTGGTATCACTCCCACCTAGATACGGACCCGTTTGTCTATAAAAATATACAACCAATTTGGAGCGACATCAACCTTCCGAGTATCAGTAGATACGTGGAATCAGGATGTGCTCTCGCCTATGTTCGCAGTGCAACGGTGGGACAAGCTGTGGATTTGAGCAACTGTCAGCCTTTTGGGTACAACCGTCTCATGTTTGTTCACAACGGCTTTGTGAAGAATTTTCGGCAAAGTCTTTACAGACCAATTCGCGATCGCCTCAACGATGCCACCTATCAATTAATTAACGGTACTACAGATTCCGAGCATATTTTTGGTCTGTTTGTCAATGAATTGACAGCGCCAAATATGACTCTAGAAGTCGCTTTGCAAAATGCACTAACAACTTTGGCAGAACTAGCCAACTTCCATGAAGTAGAATTTTCAGCTAATATAATTGTCAGCGATGGAAAACAGTTAGTTGCGTCTCGCTTTGCTTCCAAAAAGGCTCCTCCCTCCCTCTATTGGCTGCGGGACGACCCGAATTTTCCAGAAGCGGTGATTATTGCTTCCGAACCTTTATTTATCGGCAATTGGCATCTGTGTCCACCACAAAGCATTATTAGTACGGGAAAAGACGGTGATCTCAAAATCAATTCTATCTTGTAGAGAGGCTATTTATCGAGATTTGCAACAGTGTCGTCGCGGCACTTTCGAGCTATTTTCAGGGATGGATTACGATACTTTCTGTAGGCAAATTCATCCAGAATTTAGTCCGGTTGGCTGGCATTTAGGTCACATTGCTTATACGGAGGATTTGTGGCTATTGCAGAAATGTGGTAAAATTAAACCAGTATTTCCTAAGTATCACAAGCTGTTTGCTGCTGATATTTTACCGAAGCAAGAACGGGTTTATTTGCCGACAATTCCCGAAGTTGAATTATATCT
Source organism: Microcoleus sp. CAWBG640 (assembly GCF_020883015.1). Taxonomy (NCBI): domain Bacteria; kingdom Bacillati; phylum Cyanobacteriota; class Cyanophyceae; order Oscillatoriales; family Microcoleaceae; genus Microcoleus; species Microcoleus sp. CAWBG640. The sequence goes on along the minus strand of NZ_JAHRFC010000015.1, from coordinate 38,412 downwards.
GGATGCGGTCAGAAAAAAGGTGCTGGATTATTTGGAAATAGCGCCGATCGCACAGCAAGAGCGTCTGTGGCAATTTATTATTCAACATGAAAGTCAGCACTGCGAAACCGTGGCTTTTTTGTTGCAAATGCAGCAGGAGAGGGGCCAGGGGGAGAGGGGGCGACCAATTGCCGATGAATTGCCAATGCCCAATTCAGCGATTGAAATTCCGGCCGGGGAATTTTACATGGGAAGCGATCGCGTTGAAGCTTTGGATAATGAGCGATCGCGCCACCTATGCTATTTGGACAAATACTCGATCGACCGCTATGCAGTCACTTGCAGTCAATACCGCCATTTCATGGCATCTGACGGCTATCAAAACCCTCAGTGGTGGTCCGCAGAAGGTTGGAAATGGCTGCAATCTAATTTAGTCGATCGCCCGCTTTACTGGTCAGACAATCCCGCTAGGAACAACCACCCAGTTTGCGGTGTCAGTTGGTACGAAGCAGAAGCATACTGCAATTTCGTCGGCAAGCGACTACCCACAGAATCGGAATGGGAAAAAGCAGCCAGTTGGGATGCAGCAAATCAAACTCAGCGCACCTATCCTTGGGGAGAAGAATTACCGAATTCATCCCTATGCAATCACGGCAATAAGATTGGGAATACAGCCCCAGTTGATAAATTTGCAAAGGGAGCCAGTAGCTTTGGCTGCTGTGATATGTTAGGCAATGTTTGGGAGTGGACAGCTTCAACTTTTGATGCTTATCCAGGATTTGAAAGTTATCCTTATACTGGCTATTCTCAAGCATATTTCGATGGAGAACACCGAGTTTTAAAAGGTGGCAGTTGGGCAACTCATGCTCCATCCCTGCGATCGAGTTTTCGCAATTGGTATTATCCGGGCGTGCGACAAATCATCGCTGGCTTTCGGTGCGCTCAATGATTTTGGCTAATTGGTAAGTAATTGGGCACAAATGAATGTAACCTAACAAAGAGCAGAAACCCGGTTTCTTTGAGAAACCGGGTTTCTAGATGAGTGAATACGTGCTTTACCCATTCGTGCATCTTAAATTTACGCTATGACATCCTCAAGACTGTCTGAAACTACAAATTCAGCCTCAACGAAGGACAATCGCTTACACCTAGAGCGACTGGTGAGTGTGAAGGCACCGACAGCCACAGAAATCAATGCAGGCTGCGATGTAGTCAGCGGGTTAACTCAAAGCCCAAAATCCTTGCCTCCTAAGTATTTCTACGACGATCGCGGCTCGAACCTATTTGAGTTGATTTGTAAATTGCCGGAATATTACGTGACACGTACTGAAGCGGCGATTTTGGAAGAATGTGCGGGGGCGATCGCCAACTTAACAGGCCCCTGTGAAATTGTCGAACTAGGTAGCGGTAGTTCCACCAAAACACGGATTCTCCTCGATGCTTACAGTCAACGGGAATATCCCCTGCATTATTTACCCATAGACATCAGTCCCACCATCCTAGAAAGCAGCGCCTTTCAACTGTTAGCAGAGTATCCATCACTCCAGATTCACGGACTTGTCAGCACCTACGAGTTAGCTTTGGCAAAAATTGCCCCATCGCCATTGCCAACCCGAATGATTTGTTTTTTAGGCAGCACCCTTGGCAATCTTAGCCCTGAAGAATGCGATGTATTCTTCTCACAAATTGTCGGCGCATTGCAGCCTGGAGAGTATTTTTTGTTAGGCATTGACTTAGACAAATCTAAGGAGATTTTAGAGCCAGCCTACGATGACAGTCAAGGAGTCACGGCGGCATTTAATTTGAATATGCTGAGGCATTTGAATCGGAAATACGAAGGAAATTTTGACTTAATGCAGTTCGAGCATTGGGCATTTTACAATCAAGAAGAATGTCAAATTGAAATGCACCTGAAAAGCAAAAAAACACAAACAGTCAACTTACGCGCTCTCAATTTAACGGTTGAATTTGCAGTAGGAGAAACTATCAGAAGTGAAATTTCCCGCAAGTTCAAACTCCCTAATATGCAGGAACAACTTGCCAGTCGCGGTTTAGTGCCTGTGCAAGTTTGGACCGATCCAAATCAGTGGTTTGGTTTGATACTTTGTCAGATGTCAGTTTAAGATTAAATGAACCGCGAAGGCGTTAAGTCAGAAAAAAAAGGAATGCAGCTCTTCCTTCGCGCTCTTCGCGTCTTCGCGGTTCATTCAAATCAGTAAAAAAGAACAAATTAACAAATTGGTTTTTGTCCTGGTTTGACAGCATGAATGTACTCGCTTCCAGATGTTGGCCATCCCCGCTTGTAATAAGCCTCCTCCGGCTTCCCCCAGCCCAATTGCAACAATATTTCTAAAAAATCTAATTTTTCCCACTTCCAAAGATTAACCCATTCTGTGCGCTGGACGATCGCCTCTACATCCATAGGCTCGATCGAGCGAAAATCCTTGCCACTATTAATACTTAAATATAAATCCATCCCCACAGTTACTTGCCGCCAGAATGCCAACATTGTAATCTTGGCTTGTTTGAGCGTCATCAAATCCACAGGTAAAGCAATTAATTCATCGTCCACTGCTGGATAATTAAGAGTTTTCCCTTTAACCGTCATTTCGCGCCAAACAATCCCAGAAACTTGATGTTCCCGTTGATATTCGTGTATGGCGGCCTTAAAATTTTGATAAGCAGTGAACTTTTGGACGCCCTCAGATTTCAGAAAGCGATCGATCACCGGGTTTCCTGTAGAATGGGTTTCAGTCAAATTCAGACGCCGCCCGTGTAAGCAAGCTTGGCGTTCTGCTTCGAGGATGTTAATGAGTTCCGCCTGGGTGTAGATCTTGGACATCTTTAATTAAGGCAAAATCAATATTTCCCGTGGTTAATTCTTTTGATATCTCAAATATAAAAGGGTCTAGGACTGCAACCGTACTCTGTACGTTCTATTATGTGGACAATTTTGATAGTTTGTCGAGATCTGGGATAATTCCGGTGAGATAGACCAAACAGCCTGTTGAAAACACGCTGCTTGGAAGATGTCTAATGGCTGTCAACCACCAAAACTCAAATTTTCAGTTCCAGTTTCAGTTTCAAAGCTTAGTAGCGTCGTGAGGAGCGATTGTTGTCGCCCCAGCCACCGCCACCTGATGAGCGTTTGTTATCTTCGCGAGGCTTGGCTTTGTTGACTTTCAAGTCGCGGCCCATCCATTCAGCACCGTCTAAAGCTGCGATCGCTGCTGCTTCTTCGGCCTCGCTGGACATTTCCACGAAAGCAAAACCCCGCATCCGACCTGTTTCCCGGTCCATAGGGACTTGGACGCGACTGACAGTACCGTACTCGGCAAATACTTCATTGAGGTCCTCTGACGTTACCTCGTAGGAAAGATTACCAACGTAAATCGACATAAAATCTCCAGAATCTTTAGGGTGCAGAGAGTTAGATTCGGAGAGATGCTTGTAAATCAAGAGCAACAAACTACACAACCGAATTTAATTCTTGAGCCACCACTATAACATGAAGATAGCAGAATCAGCAATTATCGACTTGAAATTTTAGATTTAATATCAAATTAAATGCCAGCAATGGCGACCCAGAAATAATTTTCAAAAGATTTTTTCGGCAGTTCTACGCGCATTTTTTTACCCCAACTATAGACATCAAAGCTGACGCGCTCTCGATCGGAATTAGCTAAATTGCCAGCAGGAATTGTCATATTTCCTAACAAAGCAACCCAATGACTGGGATAAGGTATCAGAGGTGGATTATTTCCTAACATTCCTTCAGCAGTAATTAAAGCAAAAGCAAAGCCGCCTGATTTAATCGCTTCATCGGCGGCCCGCAGCGCTGGAATGTCGCCACTAAAATAAGCGTAATGAGATTTTACATCCCGACTTCCCAAAATTTCTCGCGCCCATCCAGCCATTTCCCAAGATTTAGTCATCCCACTAATATTACGAATAATTTCTGGAGCATTTGGTTCGACTGGAAATATCAAATTGGCGGATTCCCGCAGTGTTGATAATAGCATCCAATCAACTTGAGGCATCCGCAAGTTTCCTTTGCTTTGTCGCAGGGGGATGGAGGGATAAATCGATCGCATAGATTTAGTCTGCAAACTGCCTATTTCAAAAAGATGGCGACAAATTTCGACGTAGCGAAGAGGGTTTTGGTTAAGCAGTGTAAATGCTACGGCTGCGGGTCCACAAAAAGGTTGTCCGCTTTGATTGATTTGGAAAGGGTTTTGGATGCGATCGCGCATTTCTGCGATGATTTTGGTTTTATTCAAACCTGCCCAAACTCCGGGAATCTGGGAGCGTTCAAATTCAGAAATTGCTGCATCTACTTTCTGTGATTCCATTATATTTATTAGACACTTGTATTTGACGTTAATTTAAATGTATTTACTTAGATGAATTAATTTGTTTCCTGTGTTTGAACAATCTGTAATTCCCGGCATTTATCTAAAGCCAACATATAAGCGGTTTGATAGTCAGTACCGCCTAACATCAAATCCCCGTAATATTCATAGGGTACATCTCCATAAACTGGCAGTGGATCGTCGAGAGGGTAATCTTCCTTTGACTCTTCTAAAATTGCGGTCAATTTTTTGATACTGAGACTTTGGGCGGGAAAATAGTAAAGGTTTTCAGCGGTAACGCCAAGGCGCGGGAAGGTTGGGTCAATAATGCGATCGCCCAATTCCAGCCAGCCATATTCCAGAGGTTGCTCGGAGATTGCAGGTATCACCAAAAAGCCTTGAACATAGATTGTACCCTCGATGGCTAAAGCTGCTCGATAAGCATTGTCAAAGCATTTTTTAGGTTGACTTTTGATGCTACTGGCAATTTCTTGGGAAAGCATCTCATCTAATATTTTTGTCATTGTGTGCTGATTAATTACCATTTTCCTGGCATTGTCTCCTTGAGTCTCAATTCTTCTCGACTCATGAGAGCTTCGTAATGATCGGGTTTAATTTCTAGGGCGACTCCATAGGAACTAATGGCGTCTTGATTGCGGTGCAATTTTTGCAATACATCGCCTCGATGAGACCAAGCTTCCCAGTTATCTGGCTTGAGTTGAATTACCTTGTCAGCAGCTATAAGTGCTTCAGCATAGCGTGCCATTTTTGCTACTACCATGGAGCGGTGCATCCAGGCTTGATAGTTGTCAGGCCAGATGGTAATTGCTCGATCGTAGGCTACCAGGGCTGGTTCGTACTGCTGCAAATTTTCGAGAGCCTTGCCACGTTTTAACCAAGCTTCAAAATTGTCGGGCATGATTTGAATGACTTGGTTATAGGCGGCGATGGCTTCTTGATAGCGCTCTAATTTTTCTAGGGCTGCCCCTTGTTGTAAACCAACTTTTGAGGAAATTTGTGCTTCGGAACTCATAGAAATTACTTTATCGTAACAGGCGATCGCCTCTTCGTATTGTTGTAATTGTTCGAGAGCTGCACCTCGCAGGTTCCAAGCTTCTAGAAAATTGCTTTGAATTTGCAGGGCATTACTGTAAGCGATGATTGCATCTTTGTATCGTTCCAATCCGGCTAAAGCGATGCCTCTACCTAGCCAAGCTTCGGGGAAATTGGGATTGATTTGAATTGCTTTGTCAAAAGCTGCGATCGCCCCTTCATAGTCTGCGGATTCTGACAGAGTTTGACCGCGACCGATCCAGACTTCGGGATAAAATTGATTAATTTGAATAGCGCGATCGAAACAAGCAATAGCGGCATCATGCTGCTGGTGTTTCAGGGCCATACCCTTATAAAACCAAGCTTCGTAATCGTTAGGTTGTAGTTGAATTACCCGATCGTAAGCTCTAACTGCTTCTGGATATCGGTGGAGTTTTGCCGATGCTATGCCTCGATTGAACCAAGCCAGACAATTTGCTGGTTGTAATTCCAGGGCGCGATCGTAAGAAGTGACAGCTTCAGGATAACGCTCGGTCTTCATCAAAGCCAAGCCTCGGTTCAACCAAGCTTCCCAATGAGTTGGTACGAGCTTGAGGGCGCGCTCGTAAGCAGCCACTGCCTCCGAGTTCCGTTCGGCTTGCAACAGTACATTACCTTGACGAAACCACATGGCGGGCAAATTGGGATGAATTTGTGTGGCTCTTTTGTAACTACTTGCTGCAAGTTCCCACTGTTGCAATTCTTCCAGAGCTCGGCCGCGCTGATACCAAGCTTCGTGTTTTTCCGAATTAATTTCAATAGCTTTGTCAAAACCCGCGATCGCCTCGGAGTAATTTTGTAAGCTTAACAGTGCCGTACCGCGTAGCATCCATGCCCAATATTCTTCTGGTTTGAGAGCTATAGCTCGATCGCAACAGGCTACGGTTTGGAGATATTGCTCCAATTGCTTGTAAGCCTTACCCAAATTCAGCCATGCCCTAACCCAGTCTGGCTTAATTTGCAATGCTTTTCCGTAACAATCCACGGCTGCTTCGTATCTTCCCGATGCGTACAATCTATTGCCCCGATCGTAATCAGGAAATGCTGCAAAAATCCTGAAAATTGGTGGCAGTAAGGTTCCTTGGGGGGTTAAAAATTTGTCATTGGAGGTTGGAGGGGGAGAAGTTGATAAGTCTGACATAGGCTTTGTACATAAAAATTTTGTTGAACAACCAGCTTGGCGGTCTTAATATTAACTTATGCTGTGCTTAACTCGCTGCTATAGTCAGATAAATTTAACATATTTTCAATCAAATTTTGTATGGTTTTTGTGCACGCAGTTTTAGATTTTACCGATGCTAATTGGGACTCGATCGCCTTTAGCTCCAATTATTGCTATCAAGGTCTTTGCGTTCAAAGCGGTGAGTTGCTGAGATTGCCTCGCACAGTTCAGTGTGAGGCGATCGCCCGTGGTTTGATGCAGCACCTTGCGGAGGACGAGTGTCATTCCCGCGAGGGCAAAATGTATGGAGTCTTGCTAGTTGAAACCCTCGGAGGGGAAAAAAAGGTACTCAAAGCATTTTCCGGGCTTTTGAATGGTTCTAGCCACGTTCCCGGCTGGGTAACGCCCATTCCCGGACGCGATCGAGTGGCGTTGACAGAGGCCCGAACCTTGACTGAATTGGAGTTGATGAAACAGGAACTGATGCGGCTACAACAGCTTCCCCAGCGGCAGGAATATGACAGACGATTGCGGGAGTGGGAATTGGAATTACAGGCTGTGAACGAGCGACACAAAATTTGCAAGCAGCAACGAGATATCACGCGGGATTTACTGTGCCAAACTCTGGGAGGAGAAACACGGGAAATAGCTCTAGAAGAACTGAATCAAGCCAGTCGATTAGAAGGAATTGAACGCAGGCAAATTAAGCGGGAGCGGGATGATAAATTGCAGCCATTAAAACAATTAATTGAAGCCGCCGATGGGCGGATAACTGAACTGAAACAGCAGCGTAAAAAACTGTCTCGCGAACTGCAAATGCAGATGCACGAGGCTTATACTTTGGTAAACTTTTTGGGAAATTCGCGATCGCTCCAGCAATTGATACCCAGCGGTTCGATCCCCACTGGAACCGGCGATTGTTGTGCGCCAAAATTGCTCCACTACGCGGCTTTACACAATCTGAAACCCTTGGCAATGGCTGAGTTTTGGTGGGGGCCATCCTTGGGGGACAAAGTTCAGGGAGAGTTTTATGGTGCTTGTGGCGATCGGTGTCAGCCATTGATGGGGTTTTTGCTATCAGGATTAGCTCAAAATCGGAGTGTTTTTAAGAATGTTAATAACTGCGAGGCAGATGCTGTTGGTGACAGTGACAACTGCGAGCATCCCGATTATGTAAGGGCGAAGCATGACGGCAGACAATTTATTAGTGATAAGCAGAGATTTACAGCGGTCATGCTTCGCCCCTACGAATATATTTGCCAAACACAGATGCACCCTGACAACTTAACATCAAACCGACTGTTTCCTTTGTTTGTATTGAAGTCTAGATCCCCCCTAACCCCCCTTAAGAAGGGGGGGACAAGAAATACTCTGAAAGTCCCTCTGATTGACGGGGGGACAACAAATAATCTCAAAGTCCCCCTTATTAAGGGGGATTTAGGGGGATCTAGACTCGACAAAAACCAACATTTATTTTGTGTCTTAAGTTCTCACGAATCAGAACACCCTGGGAAAGAGATGAAAGGAGAGCTTATAGCCCACCCCAAAAACAATAATTTTGATGGTGGAACAGGCATCTTGCCTGTTCCTGAACCGAGAAAAATGCTACCAATTATTTATGAGGATAAATGGTTAATAATTATCAATAAACCTGCAAATTTACTCTCAGTTCCTGGTCGTTACCTAGAAAATCAAGATAGTGTATTAAGTCGTTTCCGCAACTTGCTAGTCGATGGATTTAATTTGAATACCGTGCATCGTTTAGATTTCGATACATCGGGAATTTTGATATTAGCACGGGACCAAGATACTTACCGAAAACTTAGTCTACAATTTGAAAAAAAACAAGTACATAAAATTTATGAAGCTGTACTTTCTGGGATAACAAATATGAATATGGGATCGATCACCCTGCCACTTTGGGGCGATCCAGAAAATCGACCGATTCAGGAAGTTAATTGGGAACGTGGAAAACCCAGTGTGACAGAGTTTCAGGTGATTAGAAGAGAAGGAAATGGCTCGCGCATCGAATTTGTGCCGCTCACAGGACGGACTCATCAATTGAGAGTTCATGCAGCGGATGTGAGAGGATTGGGAATACCGATTTTGGGCGATCGACTTTACGGATGCAAAGCCGATGGAATGCGATTACACTTACACGCCAGGGAAATTTCTTTTGAGCATCCGCAGTTGGGAAACAGGCTATACCTAAAGGCAGAAATGCCATTTTGATTTGGCTCAAAATTACGCAATCTCTGAATTGTTTGCGATTTTGTGATGTCATTATCATTGTAATGGTTCGATTCAAGCTATGGTAAGAAGCAAACGCGAATTTCCAGAATTCTTCAGTTGACAAATTAGCAAAACCATGAACATCCAAACCACATCGCCAGCCCTGCTAAGTTCCTTGAAACTTGGAGATTTACTCCTAAAAAACCGAGTAGTTCTTGCACCCTTGACTCGTGGCAGAGCCGGTGAAGCGCGGATGCCCAACGCCTTAATGGCAAAGTATTACGCTCAGCGGGCTGCGGCGGGTTTAATCATTACCGAAGCCACAGTGATTTCGACTCAAGGTATTGGCTGGGAAAATACGCCCGGAATATATTCCGACGAGCAGCTTGAAGCCTGGAAAGAGATTGTAACTGCGGTGCACACTCACGAAACACCGATTTTTATGCAGCTTTGGCACTGCGGGCGAGCTTCCCACAGCAGTTTTCATGAAAACGGTCAATTGCCCGTTGCAGCGTCTGCGATCAAAATCAATGGAGAAGGGCTTCATACCCCTGTAGGAAAACAACCTTACGAAACTCCTCGTGCTCTAGAAACCGATGAAATTGCGATCGTTGTAGAAGACTATCGCAAAGCAGCAGAACGGGCAAAAAAAGCAGGTTTTGACGGCGTAGAAATTCACGCAGCTAACGGCTATCTAATTGACACATTTCTGCAAACCAAAACCAATCACCGAAATGATTCCTATGGCGGTGGAGTGGAAAACCGCTACCGTTTTCTCAAAGAAATTGTCGAAGCAATTATCACCGTATTTCCGGCAAATAGAGTAGGAGTCAGACTTTCTCCCAACGGTGTTTTCAATGACATGGGTTCTCCAGATTATCGTCAAAGTTTTCTGTACATTGCAGGGCAGTTAAATACCTACAACTTAGCTTATCTTCACCTGATGGATGGCTTAGCTTTTGGCTTTCATGAATTGGGAACACCGATGACACTAGCAGAGTTTCGTGAGGTCTTTGCAGGTACTCTGATTGGTAACTGCGGATATACCCAAGAACTGGCAGAAACCGCCATTAGTAGCGGAGTGGCGGACTTAATCGCCTTTGGTCGAGATTTCATCAGCAATCCCGACTTGGTAGAGCGTTTCACTCATGGCTGGCCGCTCAATCCCCCTGCTGAAATGAGTACCTGGTATTCTTTTGGTCCAGAAGGTTATGTGGACTTTCCTACCTATGAGGCATCTCAAGCGGCTTCCTAATCCAAGGACCAGATGGATGAGTGCCAGTTGAGATCTAGAACGTTTCCCCATATCCTAAAACCATAGGGTACTAAAAAAAATGAGAGCTCACAGCTCTCATTTTTGAGTGCCTAAAAATCATCAATCGCGATCGCAGCATTGTTAAGAAAATGGCACAAAATCACAAGTCAACAGTTATCATCACCGGTGCGTCCTCCGGTGTCGGTTTGTACGGCGCGAAAGCCCTTGCAGCCAAGGGATGGCACGTAGTCATGGCCTGTCGGGATGTGCGAAAAGCCGGAGATGCAGCCCAAGAGTTAGGAATACCCCAGGGTAGCTACTCCATCATGCAAATCGACTTAGGCGATTTAGATAGCGTGCGACGGTTTGCTAGGGAATTTAAGGCCAGTGGCAGGCCCTTGGACGCTTTGGTGTGTAACGCCGCCATCTATATGCCTTTGATTAAGGAACCCCTGCGTAGCCCAGAGGGATTTGAGTTGACGATGACTACCAATCACCTCGGTCATTTTCTCCTGTGCAACCTGATGATGGAGAATATGAAGCCTTCCTACTATACGGATGCGAGGATGGTGATTTTGGGAACTGTGACTCACAATCCAGACGAGTTGGGTGGGAAGATTCCGCCGCGCCCGGATTTGGGCAAATTTGAGGGCTTTGAAGCGGGTTTTAAAGACCCAGTTTCGATGGTTGATGGCAAAAAGTTTGAGCCAGTCAAAGCTTACAAAGACAGCAAAGTTTGCAACGTGCTGACAATGCGGGAATTGCACCGGCGCTTTCACGAATCCACTGGGATTACCTTCACGTCGCTGTATCCGGGATGTGTCGCCGATACGCCCCTGTTCCGCAATCACTATCCCTTGTTTCAGAAACTTTTTCCCTTGTTCCAAAAAAATATCACCGGAGGTTATGTTTCCCAGGAGTTAGCAGGGGAAAGACTAGCAATGGTAGTTGCCGATCCGGAATATAAGCAATCCGGCGCGTATTGGAGTTGGGGGAACCGTCAGAAAAAAGATGGCGCATCTTTTGTCCAGAAGGTTTCTCCCCAGGCTAGGGATGACGAAAAAGGCGATCGGATGTGGGATTTGAGCGCTAAATTAGTTGGATTGGCCCAGTAGTCTAATGAAGTAAGATTAAATGAACCGCGAAGACGCTAAGGACGCGAAGGAAGAACCCCGCCTGGTACCCCAATGGGGGAAAGAAAAAGTCTATCTTCTTCCTTTCTTCCTTCGCGCTCTTCGCGCCTTCGCGGTTTAATTTCATTATTCAATTATATAAATAATATGACTTACCGCTCCAACAAACTACTTATATTTATAGTCATTTCTGCATTTTTATTGTTAGGAATGCCAGCCAAAGCAACTGCGAGTAAAGTTGAAAATTCCCTCTCAAATATTGATAATTTAGAAATCCCCAACCCCCAAAACTTACCCACAGAAATCGATCGCCCTTCCCAACTGAGCCAACTCCCCAACCCAATTCAACCCAGAGAACCCGAATTACCAACTCCTCAACCACCACAACCCCCACCGCCATCTCCCCTCCAACCTGCTACACCAACACCCGTTGAGGGCGAAGTGAGACCAGATATACCGGGTACAATTAGAGTCGATCGCTTTGAATTTGAGGGCAACACAGCCTTTAGCGATCGCGAACTGGCAGAACTCACTAAACCCTTCGTGGGTAGGGAAATCACCTTCGCCGAACTGATCGCAGTGGAAGCAGCAGTAACTCAAAAATACTTAGCAGCCGGATATCTCAATTCCGGTGCGGTAATCCCCGCCAACCAAACCTTTCCCAGATATGGCGCAGTGGTTAAAATTCAGATTGTCGAAGGGGGAGTAGAAGAAATTGCAATTACTGGCAACCGTCGGCTAAAGTCAAGTTATCTGCGATCGCGCCTAGCCATTGCTACCGGGAGGCCACTCAATCGCGATCGACTGCTGGAAGCCTTGCAACTGCTGCAACTAGACCCTTTAATTGCCAATATTTCCGCCGAATTGCAAGCCGGAAGCCGCCCGGAAAAAAGTCGCTTAGAAGTCCGAGTCAAAGAAGCAGACAGCTTTAGTGGGGAAGTCTTCGCAGACAACAATCGATCGCCAAGCGTCGGCAGTTTTCGGCGCGGAGTGCGAATCAATCAAGCAAATTTGCTGGGTTTGGGCGACGGCTTAGAGCTATCCTACGCTAACACCGACGGTAGCAATGAATTCAACGGCAGCTATACAGTTCCTGTCAATCCCCGCAACGGCACAATTCGGTTGGCGGTGGGTGCTGCTAGCACGAATATCATTGAGGAACCTTTTGATGCTGCTGGGATTGAGGGAAAGTCGCGTACTTACGAATTAACTTACCGCCAACCGATTCTGGAAAAACCCGATCGCAATTTGGCTTTGGGAGTAACATTATCGCGGCAAGAAAGCAATACATCCCTTTCTGGTGAACCATTTCCGCTGTCGCAGGGTGCAAACGATCGTGGCGAAACCCGTGTTTCCGCTGTCCGCTTTTTTCAAGAATACGTGCAGCGTAGTTCCAATCAAGTGTTCGCGGCGCGATCGCAATTCTCCGTTGGTACTAATTTGTTGGGCGCTACTGTCAATGATAGCGGGCCCGATAGTCGCTTTCTGGCGTGGCGCGGACAAGCCCAATACGTGCGGCTGCTAGCACCAGAAACCTTGCTGATTGTACGTTCTGACATTCAATTAGCCGATCGCTCTTTGCTTTCTCTCGAACAAATCGGGATCGGTGGCGTGCAGAGTGTACGTGGATATCGCCAAGATTTGCTGTTGACTGATAACGGTGCGATCGCCAGTGCGGAAGTGCGTATCCCAATTTGGCGCGTCCCGAAGGTCAAAGGATTGTTGCAGGTGGCTCCGTTTATCGATTTGGGAGTAGGCTGGAACCATTCTGGCGAAAAAGCGAATCCTGATTCTGACAAGCTTCTGGGCGCTGGTGTGGGGCTGTTGTGGCAAATGGGCGATCGGTTTAATATGCGTTTAGACTACGGTATTCCTTTGATTAATGTCGGAGGGGGCGATCGAACTTTCCAGGAAAAAGGCCTCTATTTTCGGATCAATTATTTTGCTTTTTGAATTTGTGGGTTGTGTTGAGTGCGATCGAACCCTACGCTTCGCCTCGCCCAACACTTCTCAAAATTCTGATTTATGGCTATTAAAAGTTTATTGTCCGAGATTGATATTATCAACTAAAAATAGTTGATAATATCAATTTCTAAAGTAATTTTATGCGGATAAGGTCGCAGTCATAAACCGACGCTCACGGTCAGCAGCATAAGCAATGCAGGCTTTTAAATCTTCTCGCGTCAAATCGGGGAAATCATCTAGAATTTCTGCTTCGGTCATCTCGGAAGCCAGATATTCAAGCACTTCATAAACCGTAATTCGCAAGCCACGTACACAAGGCTTACCAAAAAACTGGGTCTAAAGCCCCGTCCTTAGAGGACGGCTTTAATTTTCAAGGGGCGGTCACATTTAGTGCTGCTGGGGTAAATCCCGCTCAAGGATTAGTTGAACTACCACAAAATGCGATCGATCGTGCCAGTTTAATCGCTGCAAATCCCTGCATTCAAGGGCGAGAGAACGAATTTAATGTGACTGGAAAAGGAGGAGTACCGTCCTCTCGGAGTGAACCCCTCAATAGCGATGCTAGCCCGTTTGCCTGGATCGATCCGGTTTTAGGGGAGAAAGCCGCGAGAAGTGATGCACCGAAGGTTTCCCCGTCACCTGACATTGTTCCGGCTGAAGGTTGGGTACTGAATGCTACGGGGAACGTGACTCTTGTTGGATACAATTCTGGTGGTGCGGTTTCTGCTCGTGGCGTAAAACCTAGAAGTGTTTGCATACCCCGATAGGTGTTCTTCCGGTTTTACAGCGTATTCCAGGTTTATTTGAAGTACGGACACCGCACCGTGCCCAAGGAGTGTCAACTTAAGCTGTCAGCCCCCAAAATCTGTTAGTGGGCCCGCCAGTCCGACAGGGGTTAAAACCCCTGTCTAATAGCTAAAGTCCTCTAAAAGAGGACTCAAGAAATTATCAGTCCTCTTTGAGAGGACTTGCGCTTTGAGGCAGGGGTTTCAACCCTTGCCGGCCTATGGGTTTGACTTTGATAATTCCGATGCTCGAATTAACAGGATTTCAGCTATGTCCCGCCTATCTTCCGCCCTAGTTTTTATTTACTTACTACTCTTGCCCTCGAAAACCTGCGCCCAAATTACCCCAGACAATACTTTGGGTTCTGAAAGCTCTCGCACAGTTTCCGATACGATCGATAACTTACCAAGCGATCGCATTGAAGGCGGCGCAACACGAGGCTCAAATCTCTTTCACAGTTTCCGAGAATTCAACATCCGTGAAGGCAGAGGAGCTTATTTTACCAACCCCAAAGGCATTACTAATATTTTCACCCGCGTCACCGGCAACAATTCCTCCAATATTTTAGGCACCTTAGGAGTCCAGGGAAACGCCAACTTATTTTTAATTAACCCAAAAGGAATTGTCTTCGGTCCTAACGCTCGGTTAGATTTACGGGGTTCATTTATCGGTTCAACTGCTGAAAGTATAGTATTTAATAACGGCTTTGAATTCAGCAGTACGAAACCGCAAACATCGCCACTATTAACCGTAAATATTCCCGTGGGTTTGAGATTTCGCGACAACCCCGGTACAATTGTCAACCAATCAACAGCGACTGGAGTAGTAAACCAGCCAACAGCTTCGTCGGTCCAAATTCCGATTACCAATCAAGTCGGTTTAGCCGTAGACCCCGGTCAAACCTTAGCCTTACTTGGTGGCGATATCCACGTTAATAGTGGTATCTTAACAGCTAACAACGGACAAATAGTCCTCGGTAGTGTTGCCAATTCCGGTTTAGTTAATTTTGGTTCAACTCCCTTGGGTCTAAGTTTTAATTATGACAATATTCAAAATTTTGGTAACATCAACATATCCGCAGGTAGCCTGATTAATACTAGCGGACTGGGAGGCGGTAAAATTGATATCAGAGGTGGCAATATCACCGTCGCTAATTCTCGAATTTATGGGCTGACACTGGGCAATATTGATAGTAGAGGCATTGATATTAATTCCCAAAATTTGCAAATCAAGGATGGGACGCAAATTTCTACCCTCACCCTAGGCAATGGTGCGGGGGGAAATATCAACATCTTTGCTAAGGATTCAGTAGAGATGAGCGGACTGGGAGTAGAGGGTTATCAACAGGTTGTAGTTAAGTATTTAATATCAGGAACTGTAGACCCCTTTGACCCACAATTTGCTTTGTTTAATGGTACTTCTGGTAGTGGATCTGGGGGCATTATTACCATTGATACTGGTAGGCTGCTGATGCGTAATGGCCTCACCGGTAGTGGCATCACCCTTGGTGCTGGAAGTGGCGGTAATCTAAATATCCGTGCCAATACTTTTGAGATGGTGGGTTCTGGAATTAACAACGCCACAGCTAAAGATAGTAGCGGTGCAGGAGGAAGTATTAATCTTGATGTTGAAAGGTTAATTATGCGTGATGGTTCTCTGCTTGGTAGCACGAGTTATAGTGATGGGCGATCGGGGAATATTAATGTTAAAGCTAGGGAATCTGTAGAATTGTCCAACACTGGACCGAGAACTGCTGTATCAACGGGAATCAGCACTTTGAGTATCGGTGGTAATGGAAATGCAGGAGATATTAATGTTGACACCAAGCGATTGAGTCTTTCAGATGGCTCTGCTTTCACCTTGGGAACGGGTGTATTAGTGGGCAGGTTTCTGTTTTCCAGAAATGGCGGTCCCGCTGGAAATTTAAGAGTTAGGGCGAGTGAATCAGTAGAAATTTCAGGGATTTCTCAGCTTTTGACTAGCGGGAATCAAAATGCTAGTGCCTTCACTTCCGCAACTTTGAGTTCGAGTCGGGGCGGGAATATCCGGGTTGATACGCCGAGGTTGACGGTGCGGGATGGGGGGATAATTTCTACGAGTTCTTTGGGTGTGGGAAATGTGGGTGATATTACCATTAATGCCGATCGCATCGAAGTAGTTGGTAGTGGCAATAACGGTCTATTTATTAGTGAAATAGATGCTTCGGTTGGTAAAGTGTTTGGTAATAATGCCGAGGCGACAGCAAATGCGGGTTCGGTGAATCTCAATACCCGTCAATTGAGCGTGCGGGATGGAGCGACGGTGACGGTTTTGGCTAGGGGAACGGGACGGGCTGGTAATATCAATGTGGTAGCAGATTCAATTTCTCTTGACAACAAAGGCCGTATTGATGGTACTACTGTATCCGGTACGGGAGCGAATATTAACCTACAATCGCAAAGCATTGTGTTGCGGCGTGGTAGCCGAATTACTACTGATGCGGGTACTTCCGAGGGCGGTAACATTAACCTCCGAAGCGATATTTTGGTTGCTCTCCCAGGGGAAAATAGCGATATTACGGCTAATGCTCGCACAGCTCAAGGTGGCCGTGTGAATGTCAACGTACCCACTGTTTTGGGATTTCGAGCAGTGGGCCGGGAAGAGGTTAGAGGCAGTTTGGGGTTGACAGATGCTCAATTTGCACAGTTACAGGTAAGCCCTACTTCCTTGATTTCTACTAGCGACATTGCGGCTATTTCTCAAACTGGAGGTCCGGCTTTGCAAGGGACTGTCACATTTAGTTCTTCTGGGGTGAATCCTGCTCAAGGGTTGGTGGAATTGCCACAAAATATTACCAATCCGTCGCAGTTAATTGCTACTAATCCCTGTCTCCAAGGGGCCCAGAACGAGTTTATTGTGACTGGTAAAGGGGGTGTGCCACCTAGTCCTAATGATACTCTCAGCAGCGAATCTGTGCCGTTTGCATGGGTGGATTTTACTCAAGGAAGTAGAACTCTCCCCAACTCCCCTCAAGGAAAAAGAACCCCCCCCTACCCCCCCCAAGGGGGGAATCCTGACGCCAGAATTACCCCCCCCTACCCCCCCCAAGGGGGGAATCCTGACGCCAGAATTACCCCCCCCTACCCCCCCCAAGGGGGGAATCCTGAAGCCAGAATTACCCCCCCCTACCCCCCCCAAGGGGGGAATGAAGAAGGGAGAATCAGCTCCCCCTACCCCCCCCAAGGGGGGAATGAAGAAGGGAGAATCAGCTCCCCCTACCCCCCCCAAGGGGGGAATAAAGAAGGGAGAATCAGCTCCCCCTACCCCCCCCAAGGGGGGAATGAAGAAGGGAACAAAGGGGGGAAAGAAATTGTTCCGGCGCAAGGTTGGGTGATGAATTCTCAAGGGGATGTGATGCTTGTTGGGTACAATTCTGCAAATACCACTTCACGGATTCTTCGGCAGAATCCTGTTTGTATACCACGTTGAAAGTATGTTTTCTTCTACGGCAGATTGACGTTAATTTACGCAAATTACCAATTAACAATTAACAATTACCTATGAAATTTACTCGATCGCTCCGTCAAGCAATTTTGTTATTTTTAATTTCTTGTTGGCTGGCAATTGCCATTCCTCCTGCTGTTGCTCAAGTTCAGCCCAAAGATGCGATGCAGCTTGTTCAACAAGCTCGCAGTTTTTATGATTCGGAAAGGTTTTCCCAGGTTGTGCCGCTGTTACAGCAAGCTGCGGTGGTGTTTGAGGCGAAAGGACAAAATCTGGATCGAGCTACGGCTTTGAGCAATTTGGCTGCAACTTTTGGACAACTTAATGACTGGGAGCAGGCTGAATTTGCGATTAATTCGAGTTTGTCGGTGGTGCGTCAGTTGCCGAAAACCATGGAACAGCAGGGGATTTTGGGTCAAAGTCTGAATATTCAAGGACAATTGCAACTGGAACGGGGACGGACTCAGGAGGCGATCGATATTTGGACTGAATCTGCTAAAATTTTTGATGAAATTCAGGCTAAAGACCAGTTGTTTCAAATTCATATTAATCAAAGTAGGGCTTGGGAAACTCTGGGACTTTATCCGAGAGCTTGCAAAGTTTTGTTGGATTCTTTTAAGTTGGAACACACAACTTGTGAGGTTTCAAGTGCCAGTTTGGCCAGTTTGAAAAATCCGCTGATTTCGGCGGAAAATGTTCGGGGAATTAATGCTTTAGGTAGGGTGCTGCGGGTTTTGGGAAAACTCGATCGATCGCAGGAGATTCTTTTAGTAGGACTTGAAGGGGCAGAAAAATTGGGACTCAGACAAGAGGAGGCTCAAATCGCTCTTAATCTTGGTAATACGGAACGGGCTAAAAGTAATATACCTGGTTTAAGCCCTCAAGAGCGGGCTAATAGCGAGCGATCGGCTTTTTCGTATTATGCTCGATCGGCAGATAGAAGTGCGGGGGCATCGCCCCTAGGGATGCAGGCAAAGTTGAACCAGTTGAGTCTGTTGGTAGAGCGCCAAAATTGGTCGGAAGCAGGGATTTTGTGGCGATCGATCCAACCTCAAGTCGATGGATTGTCGTGGAATCGCGCCGGACTTTATGCTCGAATTAATCTGGCAGAAAGTTTGCTCAAATTGGATCGGTTTTCGATCGCGACTCCGGGTTTGAGCGATATTGACAAAATGCTCAAAGCCGCTTTGGAACCGGCAAACCGTTTGGGCGATAAGCGGATACAAGCTTATATTCTGGGAGCTCGTGGGAAGGTGTACGAACTCCAGCAGCAGCATTCTCTAGCTGAAACTCTGACTATTCAAGCTTTGAGTTTAGTGCCGGCGTTTCAGTCTCCCGATATTGCTTACCAATTATTGTGGCAACTCGGACGGATTCGCAAGGCTGAGGGCAATCTGGAAGGGGCGATCGCCCAATATACTCAAGCTGTGAATGTATTGTCTTCTCTGCGGGGAGATTTGGTGACGGTTAATCCAGAAGTGCAATTTTCGTTTCGCGAAAGTGCCGAACCGGTTTATCGCCAATTAGTCGAACTTTTGTTGGAAGAGGAATCTCCCAGTCAAGATAAGTTAAAGCTGGCTCGCCAAACGGTTGAATCTTTGCAGTTGGCAGAATTGGATAACTTTTTTCGCGATGCTTGTGCTGATGCTAAACCAAAGTCGATCGAGGAAATCGATCCTAGGGCGGCGGTGATTTATCCGATTATTTTGAGCGATCGTTTGGAGGTGATTTTGTCTATTCCTGGTAAACCCCTGCGTCGCTACAGCACTAAAAAATCTCAGGCAGATTTGGAAACTGCTTTCAGAGAAGCTAAAAATGTCATCAGACCTGCTGCTTTTCCGCGAGATAGGTTGCGGCCTGTTCAACAAGTTTATGACTGGTTAATCCGCCCTGCGGAGGCGGATTTGACTGCTAGCGGGATTAAAACTTTAGTATTTGTACTGGATGGCTATTTGCGAAATTTGCCGATGGCGATTCTCCATGACGGTGAAAGGTTTCTGTTGGAAAAATACAGCATTGCCCTGGCGCCGGGACTGCAATTGCTTGCTCCCAAACCTCTGAGCACCGTCAAGTTAAAAGTGCTGACGGCCGCCCTCTCAGAAGCTCGTCAAGGTTTTGCGGCTTTGCCGGGGGTTACTGAGGAAATTCAGCTAATTGCAGATCAGATGCCAGCAACTCGACTGCTGAATCAAGAGTTTGTGAGCGGGCAGTTGCAAGCTCGAATTAAAGAGGTGTCCTACCCGATCGTGCATTTGGCAACTCATGGACAGTTTAGTTCCAATGCAGCGGATACTTTTATTGTGACTTGGGACCAGAAAGTGAATGTCAAGGAGTTCGATCGACTGTTGCGATCGCGCAGTGGGGAAAAACAACAGGCGATCGAACTTTTGGTATTGAGTGCTTGCGAAACTGCTTCGGGCGATAGTCGCGCGGCTTTGGGTTTGGCTGGGGCTGCAATTCGATCGGGTGCCCGCAGCACTGTGGCGACTCTTTGGCAAGTCAATGACGAATCTACTGCTATATTTATGGCTGAGTTCTATCGCCAACTGGCTTTGCCTAAAATTAGCAAAGTGGAAGCTCTCCGCAATGCTCAATTAGCCCTGCTGAACAACCCACTGTATAAAAATCCCTATTTCTGGGCACCTTTTGTACTTGTGGGGAATTGGCAATAATTTTAGATGGCATTGGGTATGGGGCATTGGGCATCGGGCATGGGGCATCGGGCATCGGGCATCAACTGCTGCACCCTGAGCGTAGTCGAAGGGTCAACTGACAACCGTCAACCCTTCGACTCCGCTCAGGGCACCGCCGTCAACCGTCAACTGCCAACCGTCAACTGCCAACTAACTCAAATATGCTTAGTTTTTTGTTAAAGTTTGTAAACTGTTAAGAGTGCTTTACGCATTTGATATTTTTCCGAGGATTTCTATGAAGCAACTTTTAATTGCTGAGCGCATCTGCCTAATTGCCCACGTTTTCTCTATGGCTTTTGGATTAGCAGGGTTACTACTGATTTTACCCCGTCCCGAATTGGTGATGAGTTTGCCTCCGGCTGGGCAAACTTTGTTCCAGTGGGGAATGGTTGGAGGTGGAGTCGTTTATATCATTTTTGGTGCAGCAGCCGTTGCTCTCTATGGCTTTCGGACATTGGGTTTAGGCGCTACTCTCGCATTTTTGATACCTTCGGTGTTTCTGTCTTTGGGTAGCGAGTTGTTGGGAACGAGTACAGGTTTTCCCTTTGGCAATTATCACTATTTGAGCGGTTTGGGTTACAAAATTGCCGGGTTGGTGCCGTTTACCATCCCGCTGTCGTGGTTCTATCTGGGACTGGTTTGTTATATCATCGCTCGCGCTGGATTGTCTGGTGGTAAGGGCGAACTCAATTGGGTACGGCAACTTGGGGCGATCGCCCTTGGTGCTATGTTGCTAACAGCCTGGGATTTTGTATTAGATCCGGCGATGAGTCAGACTTCTATGCCTTTTTGGGAGTTTGAGGAACTTGGAGCTTTCTTCGGGATGCCTTACCGCAATTTGGCGGGATGGATGGGTACAGGAGCGCTGTTTATGTCTGTAGCAGCTTTTTTCTGGAGAAAAACTCCGATTCGTTTGGAGCGCTCGGAAATGGGTTTGCCCTTAATTGTTTATGTGGTAAATTTTGCTTTCGGAGCAATTATTACTATAACTTCTTTGGATTCTCGCTTCTGGTTTCCAACAATGCTAGCTGTGCTTCTGGGTGTTGTTCCGGCGATCGTTTTAAGCTTGATGGCGAAACCCGCGATCGGCAATGCCACAGACGCGATCGCAGCATCTTTGGATAAATCTGCTCTCAAATCCGAAATTCCACCTCAGCCCGTTGGCGCTGTACGCAAGTAATATCAATTCTGTTGACTGTTGTCAGTTGACTGTTGTCAGTTGACTGTTGACAGTTGACAGTTGTCAGTTGTCAGTTGACTGTTGTGCTCTGGACACTTCGACTACGCTCAGTGACCGTATAGATTGCTATATAGTCATTATGTCCGATGCCCCATGCCCCATGCCCCATGCCCAATGCCCTATGCCCAATCTCTTGTCTTTCACACTCCTGCTGCTGCAATTACCCGCCGTGGCAATTCTGATGTCGCGCTTAATCAAAGGCCCCTCGCGCATCCCGCCCCTAGAACCCGCATCGCCTACACTGGATTTGCTTGGTGCTTGTACAGTAGTTGTCCCGACTTTGAATGAAGCCGATCGCCTTTGGCCTTGTTTAGATGGATTAACCAACCAAAGTTACGAACTCCGAGAAGTTATTGTTGTTGATAGCTATTCCGTTGACGGCACCGCAGATTTAGTTAAAACCGCAGCAGCAAAAGACCCCCGGTTTCGGGTCATTAATGATGACCCACTGCCGGCTGGTTGGGTGGGGCGTCCCTGGGCTTTACACACTGGTTTTTTGGCAAGTTCCCACAAGTGTGAGTGGATTTTGGGGATAGATGCTGATACTGTGCCGCATCCGGGTTTGATTGCAAGTTTGCTCAAAACGGCGATCGCCAAAAATTATGATTTAATTTCATTATCGCCGCAGTTTATTCTCAAGTATCCAGGGGAATTGTGGCTGCAACCTGCGCTGTTGATGACATTGGTTTATCGGTTCGGACCGACCGGGACTGGTGGAGATGTACCGGAATTGGTGATGGCCAACGGTCAATGTTTTTTGTGTCGGCGCGAGGTTTTGGTGGCATTGGACGGCTACGAGTCTGCTAGGGGTTCCTTTTGCGATGATGTGACTCTGGCTCGCTATGCGGCTGCTAAGGGCTTTAAGGTGGGCTTTTTGGACGGGGCTAAGGTGTTGAAGGTGCGGATGTATGAGGGGGCGATCGAGACTTGGAATGAGTGGGGGCGATCGCTCGATTTGAAGGATGCTGCTTCTAGGGTTCAAATTTGGGGCGATTTGTGGCTGCTGTTTGCAGTTCAAGGTTTGCCGGTGCTGATTTTATTGGGTTATTTGTTGCTTGGTTGGCGATCGCCTGTGGCGCTGTTTCCCTACGGTTTGCTGTTGGGATTGAATCTATTTTTGCTGGCGGTGCGATCGGCTTTGTGTTTGGCGATCGCACCTTCCTACGATCGCACAAAAGCATCGGGTAAATGGCTATTTTGGCTGTCACCTTTAGCCGATCCTTTAGCATTTTTGCGGATTCTGATTTCTGCGTTGAATCAGCCTACTCAGTGGCGCGGTCGCAAGTATAGTTAGCCTAAGACATCATTTCTGTAGGGGCGGGTTTCACCAACAATCTTTCGTTCAGACTAACAATCTAAATAAACCCGCCCCGATCGCGACTGGGATGGGAATGATATCCCGTCCGCGATACAGACAATCATTTTATATCAATTCCGGTTGTATCGGAATGATTAAACCACAGAGAACACAGAGGACACAGAGAAAGAGAAGAGAGAAATAATAATTCCGATGTCAACGGATTTGGTATTACTCAAAAGTCGCCCCATCTAAGCAAGTTTTTCTCAAGTCTAGTCTCCCTAAATTTGCACCTCTTAAATCCGCCTTTGTTAAGTCAGCATTGCTTAAATCTGCATAACTCAAATCTGCACCCCTGAGATTAGCATCAGATAAATTTGCTCCCGCTAAATTCGCCCTCACGAGTTGGGATTTATATCGTTTCCGGCTGCATCGGAATGATTTAACCGCAGAGAACACAGAGGACACAGAGGGAGAGAATAGAGATCTGAATCATTCAGATGCTACCGGATTTGATATTACTCAAAGACGATCGCAGCAGTAAAAAAAACTGGCAGAAAGCAGTATTTTGATGAAACACTGCTTTCTGCTTTCTGGCAACTGACTAATAACTAAATAACTAATAATTAATCAACTGTACTAACGTGGTCTATGCGTTCCAATTGCCAGAGAATTTGATTTCCCTCGCGGCGCACCCGCGAAACTACCCAGTTTCGCCAAACCCAGTTGTCTCCACGACTGGTAACAGCACTGGCATTTACATCCATCAAGTCAGCTAATTCAGAACTTGTGATCAAGTAGCCTTTAGTGGCAACTTCATCAGCTATATGCAAGGTTTCGATGAGGTTTCGGAGGTCCTGAACCCTCACCTCGCGGGGCAAGTTCTCCAGAGTATCGGCAGTAGAATCGATCATGGCAGCATTGGAGATGAGAAGGTCAGAAGTTATGACATAGGATTCTATCGTTTTGTTACCAATTGTTTCCGTTTCATCTGAAACATTTGTGTTTTCCGACTGTAGGGGCAGTGCCCCCGTGCCTGCCCCTGTGCTCGCCCTGGCCCCGTCTGCTGTTGCTTTGTGTTGTTGCAGTTCGGGAACGAGATTCTGCGAAAAGCTGCGGGCGATTTCGTCGCATCTATCGTTATAGAAATCGCCGGAGTGACCCCGGACGTGTTCCCACTTCACTTGCCGGGAATTCAGCTTGTCTAGCAGGTGCCAGAGGTCTTGATTGACGACATCTTTGCCTGTGGAAGTTTTCCAGCCTTTGTTTTTCCAGCCTTGAATCCATTTGGTGATACCGTTTTTAACATACTCGCTGTCGGTTTGACACTCCGGGCGCGTGAACGCACGGGGATTCTTGGATCAATCAGTCAACTTGCCCGTTGATGTCACCACCAGCGAGTAGAGGTCGGTCTGTCCCCAAGCGTTAATTCCGGTGTGCCCCACCGTATTTAAAATAATTCCTGATTGCTTTAATCCCTTAGCCAGAATATTCAAAGCTGCGTTGTGGTCACGATCTAACACCGTACCACAACTACAAATATGAGTCCTGACTGACAGCGATTTCTGAACGCGATTCCCACAACTTGAACAATTTTGAGAAGTGTACTGAGGAGCAACAGCAACAACTGTTTTACCGTACACCTTCCCAAAGTATTGCAACCATTGGGCAAACTGCGACCACGCTGCATCGCTAATTGATTTAGCAAGTTTATGGTTTTTTACCATATTCTTCACTTGAAGGTCTTCGTAGGCTACAAAATCGCTAGATTTCACTACGCACAACGCCGTCTTAATGGCGAAGTCTTTGCGCTGCCTACTGACTTTCAGGTGTTTCCTTCCTAGCCTGTTGATGGCGCCTTTGCGGTTGTTGGAACCTTTCTTCTTGCGAGAAACTCGCTTCTGCAACCGTTTTAAAGCTTTTTCAGTTTTACGGAGATGTCGAGGATTCGTCATGGTTTCACCGTTGCTGTCGGTATAAAAATGGTTTAATCCCACATCTATCCCAATCGCTTTACCAGTCGGAATGGCTTCCTCTGTCCGTTCCACATTTATACAAAACTGAGTGTAGTAGCCATCGGCGCGACGAATTACCCTAACTCGTTTGATTTCCTTGGGTGAGTAGAAATGCAAGTCCCGACTGCCAAGCAACTTAAATGTTCCAGCAGCGAAACCGTCGGTGAATGTCAGACATCTTTTGTCGGTAGAAAGTTTCCAGCCTGATGTCTTGTACTCTACAGAACGAGTGTGTTTCTTAAACTGCGGATATCCTTTTTTCCCTGGCTTCTTAGCCTTACAATTAGAGAAGAAACGTTGGATAGCAAAAATGGCGCGTTGGGCCATCGCTTGACGCGCCATTGAGTTAAGTTTTCCTGCCCATTCAAACTCTTTTGCCATGATGGCACATTGTTTGTAGAGGTCAAGTAGCTTAACTCCCTGATTGTCGATCCAATATCTAAGAGCTTTGTTTCGGACAAACTGAGCTGTACGGATCATTTCGTCGATGACCCGGTACTGCTGCGGCTTGCCTTTTAACTTGAACTCTAGTACAATCATGGAATTATTCTATCACGTTTACTAGCAATTGTGGGTATAAATCGACTGATTCAAGAATCTTTACACTCGAATTAAATCCGTCCTGAAGGACGGGGCTTTAGACCCAGTTTTTTGGTAAAGGGTGACTGTTTCGGTTTGACCGGAATTGGCAAAAAACTCCAAGGCGGCGATCGCAGCCTGCATTTCCATGCGGTTATTGGTACTTTGGGACTGTGCACCTCCGAGTTCGTGACAGTTGCCATCGGCGAAGCAAACCACTGCGCCCCAGCCGCCTGGGCCTGGGTTGCCGGAACAAGCGCCGTCTGTATACAAGCTTTTGATTTGCGGAATTGTCATGGGCGAGTTAATCTATTTTTTACAGGTATGTTGTTGCCAGATGTCATAATTTAACAGAATCGCGATCGGACCTAGATGCTATGAAAAATGCCAACTTAAAAATTAAAAAGGTCTGGCTATTTATTTGTCCGTTTTCTTTGTTAATTTTTAATACTTTCGCCCAAGCGCAAACAGTCGTTCCGGCGGCTGACGGTACTGGCACTAATGTGACCCGCACTGACAACCGCTACGATATTGGTGGTGGCAGTTTGTCGGGGGACGGGGCGAATCTGTTTCATAGTTTTCAGAAGTTCGGTATCCCGGAGGGTCAGGTTGCTAATTTTTTGACCAATCCAGGGATTCAAAATATATTAGGTCGCATTTCTGGCGGGGATGCTTCCCTAATTAATGGTTTAATTACTGTCACTGGTGGCAACTCTAATCTTTTTTTAATTAATCCTGCGGGGATTGTGTTTGGTCCCAACGCGAGTTTGAATGTGCCGGCGGCTTTCACTGCGACTACTGCTACTGGGGTTGGTTTGGGTTCTAATTGGTTTAATGCTACGGGCGTAAACGATTTTAGCACGCTAGTTGGTACTCCTAATGGTTTTTATTTTGGGGTGGCTCCACCGGGAAGTATTGTGAATGCTGCTAATTTGGCTGTGGCACCTGGTCAAAGTTTGGCTTTGTTGGGCGGTACTGTGATTAGTACGGGGAATTTGTCGGCACCGGGAGGTAACATTACTGTTGCTAGTGTGGGAAGTGGAAGTGCGATTCGCATTAGTCAACCAGGGCATTTGTTGAGTTTAGAAATTGCTACTGGTGGCAATTTACCGATTTCTCCCTTGGTTGCAAATCCTCTATCTTTGCCGCAGTTGCTGACTGGTAGCGGTGTGAATGGTGCGACTGGTGTTGCTGTGGCGACTGATGGTACGGTGCGACTTGTGGGCTCTGGTTTGCAGGTGAATTCGGGGGATGTGGCGATCGCTAGAAGCAATCTTACCCCCATTTCTGATTTAACTGCGGCAAATGCTCGCCTCTGGGCTGCTAATAATCTCACATTAGATGGGGTTCAATTATACACCACTGGTAACTTGACTTTGACCGCGGCAAATGCTGCGCAAGTGCGTGACAGTGCGACGCATCCGTTTTTGGCTCAGGCTGGGGGTAATTTATACATTCAGGGCGATCGCACTATCGATATTCTGACTCAAAATGCGATCGGTGCTTTGGCTCTGGCTCCCCAATTTCAGGCGGGTGGCGCTTTGACTTTAGTTAGTAATGGTGTGATTTCTGGGGATGCTCACTTTGTTTCTGGTGGCAATTTTTCAATTCGGAATCTGTCAGGAATGGCGGGAACTTTCGTGAGTTTATTTGACCCGATTATTAGTTCTGAGGCTGATGTTTTTTTTGGAGATTATACTGGTGCTTCTCTGAAAGTGGAGGCTAAGGGAAGTATTGTGGCACAGGAGATTACAATTACTCGCCCGGATACAGCCCTCGATATTGGCAATGTTAGTGCTGATTCGGATATTGCTATTTTAACTAGGACTCCGGCATTGATTTTGCGGGCTGGAGTTCGGAATTTGGCTAATACTCCTAATGTTCCTAATGCTGTTGAGGGGAGTTTTGATGATAATGAAACTACTTCTTTAGGTGAGGATGCTATATTTAATCCTGGGATTATTCACTCGAATCCCTTAATTATTGTAGATAATATTTCTGCTGCGGGGCTGGTGAGTTTGTCTGCTCCGGGAACTGTCGCAACTAGAGATATTAATAGTGGAGAAATTAAGCTCGAAAGCGGACAGGGTGTGGTGGTTGGTGGGCGATTGACTTCTAGTTCGACAATTAATATTCAGGCTGCTGATAATATTATATTGACAAATGACATTTCCCGTGCTGATGTAAATGGTAATGTGAGTTTCAACAGCAGTGGGGGTAGTATAGTCACGGAGGCGATCGATACTGGGAATTCTGGGGCGATCGAACTTAGAGCTTTTGGAAATGTGAATTTTGGGAATTTACAGGGAACTAAGGTTGATATTGCTAGTAACTCCGGGGAATTGGGAGTTTGGAGCGATCCTAATCTCATAGTCCCTAATACTACACCAGTGGATATTGCAGCAACTACAAATATCAGTTTGACGGCTTCTAGGGACTTAACGGTAGGTAATCTTAATGCTGCTACTGTCAATGCTACCAGCAATACGGGCAATGTCACCACGGGGGCGATCGCTACTACTGGAGATGTCAGAATTTTAGCCAGACAACTAATTAATACTGGAGTTGTAACTGTTAATCCTGTTGGGCTAAATTTCATTCCCACAGTCAATCTGGATGCTCAAACTAACATTGCTACGCCCTCTATTAATGCTCCCGCCGCCACCATTGCTGTGAGAGCATCCAGGGACTTAAATATCGGGAATTTGCAGGGGGCGGCAGTTGATGTTAATAGTGATGGGGGCCAAATTGCGATCGGCAATACTTTGACAACTGGAAATATCAATGTTGCTGCTGCTAGTAATGTAAAAGCAGGAAATTTACAGGGAGTTGGAGTTAATGTTAAGAGTGATTCTGGAAGTATTGAAACTGCCAATAATACCGCAACGAGAAATGTAAATTTAACCGCAGCAGGCGATGTAAAAGCAGGAAATTTGCAGGGAGTTGCAGTTGATGTTAACAGCACCAGGGGGAGTGTTACTACTGGTAATATAAATGCTACCGAGACTGTGGGCGTTGTAGCGGGAAGGCAAATCACAGTAGGGCGTATAGATGTTAATCCTGTTGGGGGCGATCGCGCTGCTACGGTAAATCTGAATGCTCGCAATGATATTAGTGTAGCATCGATTAATGCGACTGGAGGTACGGTGGCGATCGGCACTCCGGGTTTTGTGCGAATCACCAATTCTTTTTTAAACCAAAACGGTACTCCTGTTAGCATCTCAACTGTTGGTGCCAATCGACAAGGTTCCGTTACTATTAATCACGGTGGCGCTAATACTAACCCGCCAACGCCTTTTGCGATCGGAGATGCCAGAATTAACGGTAGTGCCGCAGCGATCGATTCTGGCAATGTTAATATTATTCCACCAACACCAACACCACAAATACCAGTAATACCGCAAATACCAATAACACCGGAAATACCAATAATACCGCAAATACCAATAATACCGCAAATACCAATAATACCGCAAATACCACTAACACCGCAAATACCACTAACACCGCAAATACCGCCAACATCACTAACACCACTAACACCATTAAATAGATTTTCATCGCTCTTTCCAGGGCCAAACCAACCCTTGACACCAGAACAACTGCTAAATCAAAACATCATTTTGCGAAACATAGAAGCACCGCGACAAATGATAGTTGGACTCGAAAAAAACTTACCTCCCAAAGCTATCTTAGATTTCATCGGTTCAAATCCCCCAAATTTAGCCTTCCTGTCAGCATTTCGCAGCAACATCAGTAGTAACTTTGACCAAGCAAAAGTCTCAGAAGGTGTAGCTTTACTAGACAAATCTTTCAGCCAAGAATATCAACAATATTTCGGCCTAAACTTCCCAGACATTGAAGACGAACTAATCTCCACCGAAGCAACTCAAAAAAAATTAGCAGCCCTCTCCGCAGAAACCGGTATTAAACCCAGTTTTATTTATCTCTTTTCCCGACCCGAAAAATTAGATTTAGTTTTGGTGACAGCTTCAGGTTCTGTCATTCACCAAACTGTGCCACAAGCTAACCACAAAGAACTGATGCAAATTGTCAGTAAATTTCGGGAAGAAATTACCAAACCGGGTGCGCGGGGAACTACCAGTTATCTTCCCTATGCCCAACAACTTTATCAGTGGATAATTGCTCCTTTACAACCAACTTTAAAAGAGCGAGGAATTGATACAATCTCATTCATTGCTGATAAAGGATTGCGAGGCTTTCCTTTTTCAGCTTTGCACGACGGACAGCAATTTTTGGTGGAAAATTACAATATCAGTCTAATTCCCAGCGTTACTTTAACCGATACTCGTTACATCGATATCAGAAACCTTCAGGTTTTAGCCATGGGTGCATCGCAGTTTTCTGAGTTGAAACCTTTGCCGGCAGTTCCTGCTGAAATAGCTGCTATTTCCAGAGATTGGCCGGGAATTAGTTTTCTGAATGAGGGCTTTACTTTGGAGAATTTGAGGCAACAGCATCAAAGTCGGCCCTTTGGAGTTATTCACTTAGCTACTCACGGCGAATTTAAACCAGGATTACCAAGTAATTCTTTTATTCAGTTGTGGAATAGCCGACTGCAACTCGATCAATTACGACAGTTGAGATTGAACGATCCCCAGGTAAATTTATTGGTTTTGAGTGCTTGTCGCACTGCGGTGGGAGATGAGGAAGCGGAGTTAGGTTTTGGCGGATTGGCGGTACAATCTGGGGTGCAAACTGCCTTGGGGAGTTTGTGGTATGTGAGTGACGAAGGTACTTTGGGATTGATGAGTGAATTTTATCAACAGTTGAAGACTGCGCCAATTAAGGCGGCCGCCCTGCGCAAAGCGCAAATTGCGATGTTGCGAGGAGATGTGCGTTTGGAGGGTGGTCAATTGCGGGGTTCGAGTCGGGGTGGAGGGGTGGATTTACCACCGTCGCTGCAAGGTTTTGCAGATACAAAGTTGTCCCATCCTTTTTATTGGTCAGCTTTTGTGATGGTTGGAAGTCCTTGGTGAGTGGGCTGTGTCATATCTAACTCCCCTCTAACTCCCCTCGCTTAGAGGGGCCGGGGCTGTGTCCGATCTAACTCCCCTCTAGAGAGGGGCCGGGGGTGTGTCCGATCTAACTCCCCTCTAGAGAGGGGCCGGGGGTGTGTCCGATCTAACTCCCCTCTAGAGAGGGGCCGGGGGTGTGTCGAATCTAACTCCCCTCTAGAGAGGGGCCGGGGCTGTGTCCGATCTAACTCCCCTCTAGAGGGAGGAGAGTAAGTACACACAATGCTTTCAGGCGATTGTTGACACCTATGGGCAGTGCCGTTTCCCTACTATTAATCGGGCGATGGTTACATCCGAGGGTGTGCGATCGATGTTTTGGGGTAGGACAACGGCATTGCGGTGTCCTCAATTGCCTTCATTTGGGGCCGTGGGCCCAACTATTGGCTCGCCTTGTTTTTCGGTTTCTGCTAGTTCTAGATTTAATGCCAGCAATTGGTCTAAGATATTGTCACTGTCAGTAAATCCGTAAGCTTGGATTACTTGCCGATCGAGCTTAGCATGGAGTTTAAAGAGTTGACTTGTTGGTTCTTCAAAAAACTTATTGTAAAGTTGAGTAATTCCCCACTGTTTGGCGGACATTTGTTGAGTGCGGTATTGGTGCAATTCGACCGCATTTGCCCGAATTTCCTCTACTAATTGCTTCGCTGCTGTCTGGGGAAATGGGAAAGTTTCAAAGCAGGTGGTATTCGTGTATCGAGTGTCTCCTTTAAGTGTTGAGCTTTGAGCTTTAACCCAGAAGCGATGAACCTTTGATGTGAGAATGCCAAAAATGTAGAAGTCTTCTGAAGCAACAACAATATTTAAGTCACCTGGCAGCCAACTAACGGGAGCGGGAATGAAGACAGCCCATTTTGAGACTCTCGGTACGGTAAAGTAGTTAGATAAGGGTGCGATCGCCTTTCTCATTCCCAAACGTTTTCCTTCATATTTCCACCAGTTTAGTTTTAGTGCTTCATTGCGATTATTCTGGCGTTCGATGGAAATAGTTGATTTCAATCGATTAAAAGGTAGTTCATAGTTGCTAGCTTCTTCTATTGTCATGTCATCAAAATCAATAATCCATCTATCGGGTACGGAGTTGGGATTTTTAGCTAAATTCGCCCCCATTGAAAAAAGTTTAATAACTTTCTGATTATTAAAATCAGCTTGAATCCAGTCCTTAGCCTCTTGTTCGGCAATAATAAATCCCTTACCATTAGGAATTACACCTTGAAAGCATTTATTTAAATTCGCTGACAACCTAGCAGCTTGAGAAACATCAATCGTAGCTTGCAACGAAGAATTAATACTGGAAACCGCGAGATTATCTAAATAGTAAACTTTCGGCTTTTCCTTGCTCCAGTTAATCAAACTAACGTGAACCTTAGCTTCCCCCGACCAAGGCTGAGTAGAAACTGCCACATAAATGTGACCGCCATTTTGAGCGACATAATCTAAAGCAGCAGCACGACTTTTTCCTTGACTGATTGAATTAGTAGCAACTAAACCAGCCCTGCCATTGAGTTCTAAATTATTGTGAGCAATGCGAAACCAATAAGCACAAAAATCCACCGAATCTTTCACATCAGGAAAGCGTTCAAACACGCGGTCAATATATTCATCTCCCAGCGCAATCCTCATGTGCTTTCCGCCTAAAAACGGGGGATTCCCGATAATCGCGTCAGCCTTCACCCAATCAGTAAATAAAGCATCAGCACAGACAATATTTTTATCCAAAGTATCCAAAGGCAGAGAAGGTTCTTTCAATCCCAAATTGTCGATCGCCACCTTGCGGCCAATCATCAGCGTCACCCGCGCCAACTCCACCGCAAACGAGTTAACATCCATGCCGTAAAATTGCTGCGGCGTGACTAAATTCATATAACCTCTTGTACCGTCGCACTCGTTTAGCTTATCTAAAAGTAACTTTTCAACTTGCTTCAGTTCCTGATAAGCTACATACAGAAAATTCCCCGAACCGCAAGCCGGATCTAAGACGCGATAGCGACCTAATTCTTGGTGCAGATTTTGCAGTTCGGCTACCGTATTTGCAGCATTAATTCGCTCTTCCCAGTAATAGCTAATTGTGGGCAAAACAATGCGGCGAATGTCTCCCTCTGTAGTAAAGTGAATTCCGTAGGCGCGGCGCTGTTTTTTATCTGTTTTCAAAGCCGATTCAAAGATATTACCAAAAATAGAAGGGCGTACCTGACTCCAATTTTGTTCCGCACAAGCTTCTAATATTTTCAACTCTCCCTGTTGCAGTTCAATGGGATGTATTTCCGAAAATAATCCGCCGTTGAAATACTCGACTCCTTCATAACGTCCTGCGGGCGTGACTCCCTGCTGATTCATTGCTTGAAATAAGCCGCCCAAGACATCATAAGAACTTGCTCCTTCCAGACAATCTTTGACGCAGCGAGTAAAGAGTGCAGGCGGCAAAAGTCCCCGATCTTCGGCAAACATTGCTAAGACGCACTGCAACACAAATCGCTGGGCCTGAAACTGATTAAATTTAGCAAATTTGCGCTCTTTGCCGCGCTCAATTAACATTTCCAGCAGCATCCCCATTCTGCTAGCAGCTTTTTCGGTAATCTCGACTTGGTTGTTTTTGAATATGGGGCGGCGGCTGGTAGATTCCATGAAAGCAAAAGCGGGCGATCGCGCTGGCAATTGCTTTAAAGTTATAATGTCTAAAGGTTCATCTGGCTGAACATCAAAATCGTAAATGTGAAACTCGTCAAAATTGCACATCATCACATAGCGCGGGCGATCGTCTTTTTTGAGGCGAATATAATAGCGTTCTGTTTGGGTGCGGTGTTCTCTTTTAGTCAAGTCTTCGCCGCGCTTTTTCATTTCAATCAAAACGTGCTTTTTCCACACCAAATCAGCAAATCCCATTAGACCTTTTTTGCTACTTTTCTCTATGCGTTCCTCATAGGTTGCGCCGGCTTCTAATGCCCCCTCGTGGCCGAAAGCCTGAAAGAAGCGGTCTAAAAATACTTGTGCTTGTCCTTTTTCATCGCCTGTAATGTGTTGTTGGCAGTAGGTGACGAATTTCTGGAGGCTTTCAGGGGTGGCTGGCATGGGAGGATAATTTAAGACGCATATTAATTAGTATAATCTGCTATCTTGTATTATTGTTACAGTATCCCCGTAGGGGCACGGCAATGCCCATTAGTGTCAACTTAAGACTAAAATCCTCTTGAAAAATCTGGGTTTTACGCCAAGTCTAGATCCCCCTAAATCCCCCTTAAGAAGGGGGACTTTGAGAAGAATCTTGTCCCCCCCTTCTTAAGGGGGGTTAGGGGGGATCGAAGTTAATAGTCAAACAGCAGTCTGTGAATAGGTTTGACGTTAAGTTGACACCAATGGGCTCTTGGAGTGTCCCTACGGGGAGGGACACGGCAATGCCCATAGGTGTCAACTTAAGCCTGAAAGCCCTGAGAAATCTGGTTTTTACCTGAGTCTTGATCCCCCTAAATCCCCCTTAAGAAGGGGGACTTTGATCGGACTCCTGTCCCCCCCTTCTTAAGGGGGGCTAGGGGGGATCTAGATTTAATAGTCAAACAACAGTCTCTGACTGGGTTTGACCTTAAGTTGACACTAATGGGCAATGCCGTGTCCCTACTGAGATCGATATTTTTGATAATATCTATTCTTGAATTCTAAAAAACTGTGATTCAAAACTCGACTGACAAACCTACAAATAACATTCAAAATGGATGGCACGGCCTCCTCAATTTAGTCTACGCCAACCACAATGGCTCAACTCAAATCATCCAAAATCAAATGCAAGCACCGCTGAAAGTGCAACGCCCGTTCTATCCTGAAGGTAAGGAGGTTTGTCACAGCGTCATTTTACACACGGCTGGAGGAGTTGTGGGGGGCGATCGCCTTTCGAGCCATTTTCACCTCCAACCCAACGCCAAAGCCTTGATTACCAGCGCCGCTGCTGCTAAAATCTATC
This sequence comes from Microcoleus sp. CAWBG640, assembly GCF_020883015.1. Taxonomy (NCBI): domain Bacteria; kingdom Bacillati; phylum Cyanobacteriota; class Cyanophyceae; order Oscillatoriales; family Microcoleaceae; genus Microcoleus; species Microcoleus sp. CAWBG640. The sequence goes on along the minus strand of NZ_JAHRFC010000015.1, from coordinate 4,161 downwards.
GTAGCAGCGGACTAGAATCACAACAAACTATCGACATTCAATTAGAATCTGCTGCTAACTTAGAATGGCTACCCCAGGAAACAATCGTTTTTGATGGCGCAATTTATCAGCAAAACTTGCGGGTAGAATTAGCACCAACAGCGAATATTTTATTGTGGGAAATTACCAGATTTGGACGCAGTGCTAGGGGCGAAAAATTCTTGTCTGGACAATGGCGATCGCACACCGAAATCTGGCAGCAAAATACCCCTTTATGGATTGACAGACAATTGCTCAAAGGTGGAGAAACCATGCTCGAAAGTCCTCACGGCCTCGCCGGAAAACCCGTAGTTGCAACCCTCGCTTGGGTTGGAACACCTGTCACCCCAGAACTTGTGGAAAAACTGCGTGCTTTGCCCTCGGAGGCAACAATTAATCCTGGTAATTGTACCATCGGCATCACTCGTATTCCTAACGGTTTGCTATGCCGATATCGCGGTACATCCACCACGGCCGCTAGAGACTGGTTTGTCAGCATTTGGGACTTGCTCCGCCTATCTTTTTCAGAACGCCCTTGCTGTTTTCCCCGTGTTTGGATAAAATAGGATAGTATTTTAATTTCAGTATATATAGCAATCCTAACTATCGTAAATAAAATGCAACTCACTACCCCAGAACCAGACAAACAACTGCCCATTAGTATTCCCCATGACCAGATAGCTGAGTTTTGTCAGAAAAATGCGATCGCCAAACTTTCTCTTTTTGGCTCAATCCTCCGAAGCGACTTTAGACCCGACAGTGACATTGACTTGCTGGTAGAATTTATACCAGGAAACAAAATCGGATGGCGGATAGTTACTATGGAAATTGAACTAACAGAAATGTTAGGACGTCAAGTAGATTTGCGAACACCCGAAGAATTGAGTCAATATTTTCGCCAAAAAGTTCTTGATTCAGCCCAGGTGTTGTATGTTCATAGATAATAATACTCGTCTGCATCATATGCTGAATGCGGCAAAAGAAGCTGTCTTATTTTCCGCAAACACAAACCGGACAGATCTTGACACTAACCGAATGTTAACACTATCTTTGGTCAAGTGTATTGAAATTGTTGGCGAGGCTGCTTCTCGCATCAGTACAGACCGTCAAAAGGAATTACCACAAATCCCGTGGTCACAAGTTATCGGTATGAGGAATCGCCTAATTCACGCTTACTTCGAGGTGAACTTAGATATAGTTTGGGATGTGATTACCGATGATTTACCCTCGTTGATAGTTGAACTTGAAAAAATAATTCAATAATAGTTTAAAATTAAGCAAATAATGCGATCGCCCTCACCAGAATAACAATGCAACTCACCCCCCAAGAAAAAGACAAACTGCTGATTTTCACCGCCGCCCTGGTAGCAGAACGCCGGAAACAAAGAGGTTTAAAATTAAACTATCCCGAAGCACTAGCCTACATTTCCGCCGCGATTTTAGAAGGAGCCAGAGATGGCCTTACCGTCGCCGATTTAATGAGTTATGGGACAACTCTTTTGACGCGAGAAGATGTGATGGAAGGGATACCAGAAATGGTGCATGAAGTCCAGGTAGAGGCGACTTTTCCTGATGGTACTAAACTCGTTACAGTCCACGATCCGATCCGTTAAAAAATTAACCGCATAAACTCGCAGGAGGAAAAGATGATTCCAGGGGAAATGATTGTTTTGCCAGGTGAAATAGAACTAAATGCAGGGCGTGAAACAGTCCGGTTGCTGGTAGGAAATACGGGCGATCGCCCAATCCAAGTCGGTTCTCACTACCATTTTTATGAAGCTAACGAAGCATTAGAATTTAATCGAGAACAAGCAAAAGGAATGCGGTTGGATATCCCCGCAGGTACAGCAGTCAGGTTTGAACCGGGAGATGAAAGAGAAGTGCAATTAGTACCTTTTGTCGGTAGTCGTGAAGTTTACGGCTTTAATGGAAAAGTGAATGGTGAGTTATAGCAATCCTTGCAGGAGTCGTAAATCTTTTTACCCCACCCCAACCCTCCCCTTAGTAAGGGGAGGGAGTAAGAAGTTCACAAATGATTTAGGACTGCTATAGATGGATGAGAGAGAATTCGACTATTATCAATCAAAATGAAGCAAGGAGTGCATTAATATGAGTTACAGAATGGAACGCCGCGCTTATGCGGAAACTTTCGGGCCGACAGTGGGCGATCGCGTCAGGTTAGCGGATACTGAATTATTCATTGAAGTTGAACAAGACTTCACAACCTACGGCGATGAAGTCAAATTTGGTGGTGGCAAAGTCATCCGCGACGGCATGGGACAGTCGCCAATTTCTAATGCTGATGGTGCTGTTGACACGGTGATTACTAATGCTTTAATATTAGATTGGTGGGGAATTGTTAAAGCAGATATTGGGATTAAAGAAGGCAAAATTTACAAGATTGGTAAAGCCGGAAATCCTTATATTCAAGACAGAATAGATATTATTATCGGCCCCGGTACTGAAGTAATTGCGGGTGAAGGGATGATTCTGACTGCGGGGGGAATTGACACTCACATTCACTTTATTTGTCCGCAACAAATTGAAGTGGCGATCGCCTCTGGTGTCACTACTATGATCGGCGGTGGTACAGGCCCTGCAACGGGTACAAACGCCACAACTTGCACTCCTGGACCTTGGCATATGTCCCGAATGCTGCAAGCTGCGGACGCTTTCCCCGTCAATCTAGGATTTTTAGGTAAAGGAAATACCAGTCAACCCCAAGCATTAATTGAACAAGTATTGGCCGGTGCAATGGGTTTGAAACTCCACGAAGATTGGGGAACTACACCAGCAACAATTGATACTTGTTTAAGTGTAGCTGACGAATACGACGTGCAAGTTGCAATTCACACCGATACTCTCAATGAAGCGGGATTTGTGGAAGCTACAATTGCCGCGTTTAAAAATCGGGCAATTCACACTTATCACACTGAAGGTGCTGGCGGCGGACACGCGCCGGATATTATTAAAGTTTGCGGACAAGCTAATGTTTTGCCCTCGTCAACTAACCCGACTCGCCCTTATACTGTTAACACTTTGGAAGAACATTTGGATATGTTGATGGTGTGTCACCATTTGGATCGAAGTATTCCTGAAGATGTGGCTTTTGCTGAATCGAGAATTAGAAGAGAAACGATTGCTGCTGAAGATATTTTGCACGATTTGGGTGCTTTTAGTATGATTTCTTCGGATTCTCAGGCGATGGGAAGGGTTGGGGAAGTGATTATTCGGACTTGGCAAACGGCTCATAAAATGAAAGTGCAGCGTGGTAATTTACCCCCCCTAACCCCCCCTTATCAAGGGGGGGGAATAGAAGGAGAAAATGATAATTTTCGGGCTAAGCGGTATATTGCAAAATACACAATTAATCCGGCGATTACTCACGGTATTTCTCAGTATGTTGGTTCTATTGAAGAGGGGAAATTGGCGGATTTGTGTTTGTGGAGACCGGCTTTTTTTGGGGTGAAACCGGAGATGGTGATTAAGGGTGGGGCGATCGCCTATTCGCAGATGGGAGATGCTAACGCCAGCATTCCCACGCCGCAGCCGGTGCATATGCGGCCGATGTTTGGGAGTTTTGGGGGTGCGATCGGCGCAACTTGTCTGACGTTTGTTTCTCAGGCTGCGTGCGATCGCAATATTGCCGCACAGCTAGGTTTACAAAAGCCAACTGTAGCAGTTTCTGGCACGCGAAAGATTAGTAAAAGAGACATGAAACTCAACGATTATTTGCCAGAAATGGAAGTCGATCCAGAAACCTATGAAGTGAGGGCGGATGGAGAATTGCTGATTTGTGAACCGGCAACTGTTTTACCAATGGCTCAGCGATACTTTTTGTTTTAAGCAATTATAAAATCATGTAGGGGCGGGTTTCACCAACAATATTTACCACAAACCCACAATCTCAAAAACCCGCCCCCACCTATTTTAACGCTGGTTTTACCAACAATATTTACCACAAACCCACAATCTCAAAAACCCGCCCCCACCTATTTTAAGGCCATTATAAAATCATGTAGATACTGTCTTGATCTGTCAAGGGGTAGCAGTCAAATAATTAGGATCGAAAGGCTTTTGGGACTTTAAAATCCCAAAAGCCAAATGCACCAACTTCCTCATCAAAGCGCCAATCACCTGCAT
>NZ_JAHRFC010000149.1:0-7202 GCF_020883015.1 Microcoleus sp. CAWBG640 | reverse complement strand
CTAACAAGCACCAAGCTGTCACATCGTCCACGGCCGCACAAGTCAGGGCCAGAGTCCCCAATTTCGTATTCTGCAAGTTGTGTTCGGTAATGATTCTGGCCAGTACCGGAAATGCTGTAATTGACATTGCCGCCCCCAAAAACAGCGCAAAAGCAGTAAATGAAACGCTGTTATTTGAGATAATCGGATACAGTAGCAGTGCTAGCAAACTTCCCAGGGAAAATGGCACTAAAATACTGACGTGGGAAGTCAAAATAGCTGTGTCTAAGTTGTTTTTGAGGTACTTCGGATTCAGTTCCAAACCAATCAAAAACATGAAAAATATTAGCCCAATTTCTGATAGCACGTTCAGGAACGGGACGGCTTCGGCTGGAAAAACTGCTACTGCTAAATCTGGCGCAACCAAACCAAACAGAGACGGACCGAGCATAATTCCTGCTACGATTTCTCCAATGACTTGAGGTTGCTTGATCCACCGGAATCCCAAACCGACAAGTCTGGATAGTGCGATGACAATTAAAACTTCCACTAGAACTAGAATGGCGATCGGCATGGTGTTTTTAGATTAGGGATTTTTGCTTATATTAAGAGGGACAAGTGCCAGGGGCAAAATTAGCGATCGAGCTCAATGCAGATGGGCTCTCTTTTTTTGTGCCACAGATAGGAAAGCCTGTTTTGAACAATAATGCAAAATGTCAGATAAAACGCAGCTCTCTTGGTGGTGCGGGCCGTCGCCCCTGTTCTCAAAAATGGTGCAAGATTTCAGGTAGAAGGCGCCAGACAGTGGCAACAGGGCAATTTTCTCACAAGATATCTAAATAAATGTTTAAAATTGTCGAACAAATTAGCACAGACTGTGATAAACTAGAAAAGTTGTTTAAATTCGCACATCCGGGTTTTCGGGTGTTTCTAAGGCGCAAACCTTCAGAAATACGACCGGGTGGAGGATTAACCCGAATTAGGAGTTAAAAACCATGCCAGTAGTCAGTTTGGCTCAAATGCTAGAGTCAGGAGTTCACTTCGGACACCAAACCCGCCGGTGGAACCCGAAAATGTCTCCCTACATTTTTACAGAGCGCAACGGGGTTCACATCATCGACCTCGTGCAAACCGCTCAGCTCATGGAAGATGCTTATGAGTACATGAGAGTAGCCTCCGAAAAAGGCAAAAAGTTTCTATTCGTCGGTACGAAGCGCCAAGCTGCCGGGATTGTAGCACAAGAAGCCCAACGCTGTGGTGCTTATTATGTCAACCAGCGCTGGCTGGGTGGAATGCTCACCAACTGGACGACAATTAAGTCCCGCGTAGAACGCCTCAAGGATTTGGAGCGCCGCGAGGAAACAGGTGCTCTGGATTTGTTACCGAAAAAAGAAGCTTCGGTGTTGCGCCGTGAAATGGTCAAACTCCAGAAATATCTGGGCGGAATTAAGTCTATGCGGAAGATTCCCGACGGAGTGGTTCTGGTAGACCAACGCCGGGAGTATAATGCGGTGTTGGAATGCCAAAAATTGGGAATTCCCATCGTATCTTTACTGGATACTAACTGTGACCCCGATTTGGTGGACATTGCGATTCCGGCTAACGACGATGCTATTCGATCGATTAAACTGATTGTTGGCAAGTTGGCTGATGCCATCTATGAAGGTCGTCACGGTCAACTCGAAGGTAACGACATCGATGAAGACTACGACTACGAAGGTGCTTACGAAGGCGGGGAATATGATGTCGAAATCGAAGAATTGGATGACCCCAATTATGTAGATCCAGATGATGAAACCGACGACGGCGAAGCAGACGAGTCCTAGGGTTCCTTAGCTAGACAGACGGGAATCCCCACACTATACCGCCTCGGTTAGTGTGGGATGAAAGGCGCGTGAGGTGAGGATTCCATCTGTAACCTGCTTACACCTCAATGCTTCTGTGTTATCGGAATGAAATGGTTTTCACCGACTGCAATATTCGAGAGTATTGGGACGAGCAAAATTCTTTGATGGTAGATCGTGATCTTAATGCTGCGATTAACCTAAAAAGACTGGGGTTGGACATTTTCCCCAGTATAAAACGCCCTAGTGGGAATCTTTCCATAGTTGGTTCTATGGATAAAGCGTACCAGAAGGAAATCTTACATACCCTTCATCGGGCTGTTAAGAAGCCCACATCAAATCTGAGTACAGATTATGATGTGGGAGTATGTCACTAGATTGCTGGCAACGGCCACAAGTTAGCGCCATAATTAATTATGGCGCTACAAATACAAAGTGTCCCTGAGTGAACTGAGTATTTTGTCAAAAAGTCTAATCATTAACATAGAATCATTAACATTAAAATTAGTGACTAAGGACTAATGACTAATGACTAATGACTAATGACTAATGACTAATGACTAATAATTTATTTTGATTGGGAAATTAAAGAAGATGGCGGAAATATCTGCAAAACTTGTTAAAGAACTGCGCGACAAAACCAGCGCTGGCATGATGGACTGTAAAAAAGCCCTCGTTGAAAATGAAGGCGACCTAGAAAAAGCCGTTGAATGGCTGCGGAAAAAAGGTCTAGCTTCTGCCGGTAAAAAAGGCGGACGAGTTGCCTCAGAAGGTATCGTCGGTAGCTACATTCACACAGGCGGCCGCGTTGGCGTGTTGGTCGAAGTAAACTGCGAAACCGATTTTGTCGCCCGCCGCGAAGATTTCCAAGCTTTGGTGCGGAATATTGCCATGCAAATTGCAGCTTGTCCCAACGTCGAATACGTGAAAGTTGAAGACATCCCCGCCGAAATTATCGAAAGAGAAAAGGCAATTGAAATAGGCAAGGATGACTTGGGTAACAAGCCAGAAAATATCAAAGAAAAGATTGTTCAAGGGCGAATTGAAAAGCGTTTGAAAGAGTTGTCTTTGATGGATCAGCCTTTTATTCGCGATCAAAACATCTCGGTGGAAGAATTGGTGAAACAAACGATCGCCCTGATTGGAGAAAATATCCAAGTTCGCCGATTCGTGCGCTTTGTGTTGGGCGAAGGTATTGAAAAGGTAGAAGCTAATTTTGCCGATGAAGTGGCTGCCCAAATGGGTATTCAGTAATTAACCATTAAAATTGAGAATTAAAAGCCAAAAATGCGATCGCCATGCTTACATTTTTAGTTTTTAACTCTCAATTTTTTTAAATTTGAGCGGGGAGATATGGTGGGATCGAGAGAGCGAATAGAGCAAGATTTGGCAGCACTAGAAGAAACTTTAACAGGCTTGAATTTGGAGTTTCGCAGTACCTACGAAGATTATCTAACGGCTTTGGGACAAGCAGTGCGAAAGCAGTTGATTTTGGCTTGCTATCACCTTTGCACTCAAGTAACCCCTGATGCGTTTCTCAAGTTGTCATTCAAAGAACGGCAGAAAATGCAGCATTCGGTAAGGCTTTTAGCTGCAATATCTCAAGAAAAATTGCGATCGCTAGCAAATAAAGAAGATCCAAGCGCAGACATAGAAGAAGATGAAGACCTAGAAGAATATGATGAACTAGCCGAATATGAAAACAGAGAAGAAGATGATAATATAGATGACGATCGGGATATAGAAGAACAAGAAGATTCTATCATTAATTATCAATATCCCGCCAGACAGCCAGAGTTGCCTGCCAATTCCCCGGAAACTTTGGCGCGCTGGCAACGGAATATTGAAAAGGCAATATTTAACATTATCAAACAGCTTTCTCGCGACATAAATCGCTTACTGCAACAATCGGGAATATTATCCAATCAATTGCCAGAACAGGTTTTAGAAGCTGCTTATCAAGCAGAATCCTCCGGGGAAAGCGTCGCCGGACCTCCTCATTTATTAAACATCATCATTGAAACAGGTAGTTCCTCAGAATCGAAAAGCTTGAGAGAAACCAGAGGTACTACCAGCATCCAAATTACAGCGATTAAACTGCGATTGTCGGAAATAGAGTTTGCCGATGTAGCAACCTCAACTTACCGTCAGCAAATTCGCAACTTATCTGTGCGGTTAAATACTCTGGGACGCGATTACCAGAAAAAGCGACGCGAATTAGCGGTGGTGGAGGCTGAGTCAGCTTGGCGATCGAGTTGGTTGGAAGATTAGTGATTTGTCAGTTCTCTGGAATGATTGAGCTATGATTAGTAACTAATGACTGGAGAATTGGGAATTGGGAATTGGGCTACCCCCCAAAGGGGGAGGGAATTGGGAATTGGGAATAGGACATTGGAATTAACACAAATAACAAATAACCAATAACCAATAACAAATAACCAATAACAAATAACTAATGACTAATGAGTGATGACTAATAACCAACCAGAATGGCAGCGGTGGCAGAAAGCTCTTGCAGTAGAAGCCGATCGCGGATTTAACGACTTACAAGGCAGTCAATACCGTTTCAGCGAGTTTCTCAGTGTCAGCTTGAGACAACTCGCTGGTGTGGTTACTGCCAATTTGCGCGATCGCACCCGTCAACTAGCCGCCGAATTTGACATCTATCCACAGAAGGATATCGAAGCACGTCAGCATTTGCTCGCCATCACCAGCAGTTTTCTGACACAAACCCAGCGAGTTTGGGAACAAGAAAGCAGCCAACAAGCGGAACCAGAAAGACAGGAAACACAGGAAACACAGGAAATAAAAAATCCACCAATTTCCCCTCGCACCGCACCTCTGAGTTCAACATCAGCACCAGTGAGTCTGACTCTGACACAAGAATTGACCCGCGTTACCGGAATTGGACCCGGAAACGGCAACCGCTTGGCTAAATTGGGTTTATACACTGTATACGACTTGCTTTACTACTATCCCCGCAACCACATTGACTATGCCAAGCAAGTACAAATTAGGGAATTAGTAGCAGGAGAAACAGTCACTTTGATTGCCCAAGTCAAGCGCTGTAATTGCTTTTCTAGTCCCAAAAATAAGAAGTTAACGATATTAGAATTAATTTTAAAAGACCGCAGTGGCGAAATTAAACTCAGTCGCTTTTTTGCAGGTCCACGTTACAGCAATCGCGGCTGGCAAGAACATAAAAAGCGCGAGTATTGTACCGGTGCAGTGCTAGCAGCTTCGGGATTAGTCAAGCAGGGCAAATATGGAATTACTTTAGAAAATCCTGAATTAGAAGTATTAGATGACTCAGGAAGTGCGATCGAATCCATGAAAGTTGGCCGATTGATCCCCGTTTATCCCCTGACAGATGGAGTGGATGCCGGTGTCGTCAGGCGAGGGATTTTGGCTGTGATGCCGGCGACGAAACAGTTGTCAGAATCGTTGCCAGCCGATTTGCGCGATCGCTATGGTTTAATGGGTTTAGCCGATGCTGTGACCAATATTCACTTTCCCCTCGATCGCGATTGTTTAGCAGCCGCCCGTCGCCGCTTAGTATTTGACGAATTTTTCTATCTGCAACTAGGACTTTTAAACCGTCGTCAAACCCAAAGAAAAGCTCAAGCTAGCGCCATCATCCTTCCTAGTGGCCAGTTAATCGAACATTTTTACCAAATATTGCCCTTCGCATTAACCAACGCACAACAAAGAGTAATTAACGACATTCTCAACGATTTAGCATCGCCTTCACCGATGAACCGATTAGTCCAAGGCGATGTGGGTGCTGGCAAAACCGTAGTAGCCGTCGTAGCAATGTTAGCCGCCATTCAATCCGGCTATCAAGCAGCTTTAATGGCACCGACGGAAGTTTTAGCAGAACAGCATTACCGCAAATTAGTAGGCTGGTTCAACTTGATTCACTTGTCTGTGGAATTGTTAACTGGTTCCACAAAAATCGCCAAGCGACGAGAAATTCACAGTCAGTTAGAAACCGGACAATTGCCTGTTTTAGTCGGAACTCACGCCCTCATTCAAGATACTGTAAATTTTCATAAATTAGGGTTGGTAGTCATTGACGAACAGCACCGATTTGGTGTACAACAACGGGCGAAGTTGCAACAAAAAGGGGAATCTCCCCACGTTTTGACCATGACTGCAACTCCCATTCCTCGGACATTGGCTTTGACACTACACGGCGATTTAGATGTCAGTCAAATTGATGAATTGCCACCGGGAAGACAGGCGATTCAAACTACTGTGTTGTCTTCAAAGGAACGCAGTCTAGCTTACGATCTGATTCGGCGGGAAGTGGCGAGCGGACGTCAAGTTTATGTTGTGTTACCCTTGGTGGAGGAGTCGGAAAAGCTGGATGTGCGATCGGCTATTGAAGAAAAAGAAAAACTTGAAACAAGTATTTTTCCTGAGTTTAAGGTTGGTTTGCTCCATGGTAGAATGAGTAGTGCTGACAAAGATGCAGCAATTACTAAGTTTAGAGACAAAGAAACTGATATTTTAGTATCTACTACGGTGGTAGAAGTTGGTGTCGATGTCCCCAATGCAACAGTCATGTTAATCGAAAATTCCGAGCGTTTTGGACTCTCACAATTGCACCAGTTGCGGGGTAGAGTTGGTCGGGGCAGCAACCGTTCTTACTGTTTATTAATGCCCGGTTCTAAAACCACTGATGCCATACAGAGAATGAAAGTTTTAGAACAGTCCCAAGACGGCTTTTTTATTGCCGAAATGGACATGAGATTGCGCGGGCCTGGTCAAGTTTTGGGAACTCGTCAATCAGGCTTACCAGATTTTGCCTTGGCGAGTTTGGTAGAGGATCAGGAAGTTTTGGAGTTGGCGCGCCAAGCTGCTCAAATGGTAATTGAAGATGATGAAAGTTTGAACAATTGGCCGGTGGTGCGCGATGAGTTGGAACGCAGATATCAGCGCATGATGAGTGGGTCGATTTTGACTTAGCTAGAAATAATAAATATTTTTTTGATGCAAATAAAAAAATCGCCTTTTTTTTCAGGGTTAAATGCTTGACTTTCCCCGCCTGATGACCTATAATCTAATAATGGGAGTGGTGACAAAAATATCTCTTTGTCACCACTCCCATTATCTAAATAATACCATGAAAAATCCATGCCTGTCAATAGGTAATCCTTCTTTTTTAAGGCGGCGCAATTATCAACAATCAATGATATCAAATCAACTCTTCATCGAAATTATTCAACTCTATTTAGGGCTTGCTGAATAATCGATCGCACTTGACGTGGCCTGGGTTTCGATCGCGCGATCGAGAGTTTAGTGCAAGATAAACAGGTAAAATAGAGCAAAACCCGTGCATAACCACCTGCGATCGTGTACAAAAAAGCTGAGCTT
>NZ_JAHRFC010000148.1:0-7208 GCF_020883015.1 Microcoleus sp. CAWBG640 | reverse complement strand
TCTTTGACTACAGTTTTTTCTGTTTGAGCAAAGGCACTTTCAAAAACCCGGTCATAATCGTCAAACAACCACTTGGGTAAACGAGTATTAGCATCGGGAATCCGCATTTTACCAGGCACAAAATACAACATCGCACCTAACAGAGCATTGATAGCTTGCGGATGCACCAGCCCTTTGCTAATTTCAGTCAACTGCTGCAAAAACTGCTGTTCGGCTTCACTCATTGGTTCTGTTTGCAAGCCACATCCCAGTATTGCTTGATATGCTTTGCGCACTTCGCCTTGATACAAAGTTGCCAATTTTTCTGGCCCAACAGTTAGCCAAAAATCAGCCAATTGTCGGCGAAGTTGGCGGAGTTCCAAAACTACCGATGCGTCTGATGAATCAATGCGGTAGAGATTGACGCATCCTAATAATTGATTGACAAATTGTGGGGATTGAATGTATTTAGCTAGCAAGTCAGAGCTTGATTCGGAATTAACAGCGGTTTCTGGCTCAAAAACTTGCTCGTAATCGCCGATTAACCAGTTTGGCAAACGGTTTCGAGCTTCTGGAATTCGCATGGTTCCTGGTGGGAAATATAGCATGGCTGCCAGCAGGGCATTCATGGCTTGGGGATGTACTAATCCTTTGCTAATCTGGGTTAATTGCTGCAAAAATCTTTGTTCTTCTTCCCTCATTGGTTGATGTTGAAAGCCGGAGGAAAGCAGGATTTTATAGTTTTTGCCGGGGTTGCTTTTGTAGGTATTTTCTAGATTGTCAACGGCAACGTTTAGCCAAAACTCGGCTATTTCTTTGCGGATTTGACGCAACTCGGAGATGGCTGAGGTGTTTGATGGATTGGTTTGATATAACTGGAGGGTATGGGATAGCCGATCGCCCAAATCAGCCACTTTGGGAATGCTATCCTGTAGGATGCGGGATGTTGCTTGGTGGCTGGTTTGCCATTTATGAAAGAGTTGTTGAAATAATTGTGCGATCGCCCCAGAATATGCCACACTATCAAAACAAGCCGGATTAGCCTGCATTTTCTGCTGAATTTCCTGGCGATAGCGCTGCCGCAATTCAGGATTAGTAGCGAGAGTAACGGCTAGTTGAATGTAAGATGCTTCGCTATGGGTGATTAAATCTGGCATTGAGAGCGATCGTAACACAGCGGCCCCCATTCGCGATCGCAAAGTATCGCCATCCCTAACCACAGTTGGGAGTCCCACCTCTAGCGGATCGACAAGAGAAGTAGTCCCCGCATAGGGATAGGAATCCAAATAAACATCCCCCAACTTCAAAACTTCTTTAACATCCGCACGGTTAGGAAAACTCTTCCACACCCGCAACCGCTGACTGTCAATCCCATACTTAGCAAAAACGGCTTTCATATTATTCACAAAAGCCCCCCCAGGATAATGATTAGTCCAGCTAGGACCGAAAGGCATTAAAAACAGCACAGAATTAGGAACAGCCGCCATAATCTTTGCCCATGTTTCCCTTAATTCCGGCAGTAGCTTATACAAATTCGCACTCGAAATAAACACAACCGATTCCTCGGAAATACCGATGCTATTTCTGGTTAGCTTAATGTTGGGAGTATAAGGTTCAAGGGTATAGCTAAAACAGCAGCCAGGCCCGTCAATAGTTGCTAATTGCTCGCGATAATGCCCCTGTCCATCAGGTGTAGGTTCCATCAACTTACCAGCAATGTAATAGTCAATGTGTCGCATTCCTGTCGTAATTGGAGAATTAAAACAGGTAGTTTGTACCCGCGCTAAGCGATGCAGCGCTAGTAAACTAATCGGATGAGTGACAGCCGTAATATTCGTAGCAATCAGCAAAATATCTAAGTCATCAGCGCGGATTTCCTGAACTTGACTTGGCAAATCATTCGACAGTTTAACCAGTCTGTCAGCGCGACTCTGACAATACTGTTCTAGTTTATTGCCGTCGAGATTGAGAGCATATAAAATAATCTCAAACTGCTCTCGGTTCAGATATTCAAAAGCGGGTAAAGTGGCAAAAGTTTCCGTCATCGCCCCAAAATGTTTAGTCAGGACACCGAGGCGAATTTTCTGCCTGTTTGCAGGTCTAGCCGGAAAAATGCAATCAATCGCAGCGCCACTATTTTTCATGGCATATTCAATAATATCTGCCCGCTTCGTGTAGATATCTTTGAGGTTTTGACTATTGAAGTACAGAGGAATAAAGTTAGCAGCTTGGGTAAAAAACCAGGCGATGTCCTGCCACACTTGCAAGTTTTGGTTCTTGAAGATATTGCTATGCAAATAACCGACCCATCCCTGCACATAACGGCAGTAATTGTCAGCCTCTCCTATTTCTTGAAATAGAGTAGGCGCGGCAAACATAAATTTGAGATAGTCGTTGACAAACCAATTAGGTATTGCTGCATTTTCATAGTTCAGCATTAATTGGTCAGCACGACGGTAGAGAGTGGCTGCTAGTAGGTAGTTAATATCTTTGGGAGTTTTAATCCCCTGGGAGAGATGTGCTGTTAGTCGATCGATCGAAGTCTTTTCGGCATCCGTCAATTCTTCATATTTGATAATGCTGTTGAGCAGCATTTGATGTGCCTTACCTGCATCGCCGGCATAGGCATTTGCCAGTTGTTCTGCGGGCAGATTCAGCCAATAATTTGCCAGTTGCTGGCGGGATTGGCTGATGTTCGCGAGGCTGACTTGGTTAGCTTGGTCTTTTTGATACTCTCCCAAGGATTGAGACAGCGCAGTTAAAAATTGTTCGGGTTTGTTAAATTGAACTAATTCCTCAGCTATTAACTGGCCATGTTGCTGCAAAATTTGATCTGACCAACGCACTTCTTCTGGTTTGTAAAGTTGAGAGTGCAGGTGAATAATTGTGGCTCTCATCAAGTCTAATTTTGCGCGATCGCCCGCCATTTTTTGGGTTCTGCTAGAGCCGTCGCCGTGCTGCCTGTAATACAGATAAGGCTTAGGCAGGCGATCGCCTAACCAGCCTTTTTCATAGGCAGAAACCCAAAATTCCCAGTCTTCGCATCCCAGCTTCATCACTTTTTTCAAGCCGCCTACTTGCTCGTAAATCTCCCTTCTAAATAGGGAAGTAGCGGGGGCTTGATTGTCTCTCAAAAACCGATTGGCATCAAAGTCACCGTGGATAACTAAATCACAGTTTGCTCCGAAGTGCTGCACATCTGTATAGACAAAACCAACATTCGGTTTTGCTGATAAAATTGCCAAGCACTCCTCTAGAAATTTTGGATGCAGTTTATCATCAGCATCTAGGAATAAAATAAACTTTCCTGACGACTGCTGAACGCCAACATTTCTAGAATCAGCGGGCCCCGTGTTCGGTTTATCTATGAGGCGAAGCGATTTTTGAGGATACAGTTGAATTAAATAATTTGCGAAGTTGCTGGTATCATCGGAACTGCCGTCATTAATAATGATACATTCCCAGTTTAGATAAGTCTGACTGGCGACACTTTCAACAGCTTCTCTGAGTAAACTTGCGTGGTTGTAGCAGGGAATAACGACGCTGACGAGTGTTTCTGTCGGCGTGCGGTAGGGCATGGCATTTAGCTGTGATGGAGAGATTGAAACAGGGACTGTAGCGACTGGTTTGACACCCCGGCGCATGATGCCGTATTCATCCCATATTTGCCTAGTTTCTTGCTGCGATGTTGGCGATGAATGTTCCAAGCCTTGTTGATTTTCGCAGTACAAACCGAGAATTTCTGGCAGGTGTACAATATTTTCAGTTTTGCCAATCCGCAGCCAAAATTCGTAATCGCCAGCAGCAGTAAATTCCGATCGAAAATAGCCGTGTTTTTCGTGCAGCGATTTTCTCCACATCGGCTGCGGGCCAATAATGCAGCGCCGTTCGAGTTCGCTGTAGTCAAATGCTGGCCAATTCCAGCGCTTTTCGGCTTGGGTTTTTGCAAAAGTATCGTTAGCTGTGCTGGTGATTAATTGGTCGGCATAAACCAGACTTACTGGGGCATTTTCGTCCAGGTATTTCGCCATGATTTCTAGGGCATCGGGGCGGTGTCTGTCATCGGTGTTAGCATTAGTAATATAAGCTCCGCGCGACATCTTAATGCCTCGATTCCAGGCTGTATATAATGTCTCACGGTCAGAAGTGCGATCGTACACAATGTTCAGATATTTTGCTTGAAATTCCCGCACTATCGCCTGTTCGTTTTGCTGGGAACCGCTGTCAATCACGATGATTTCCAGTGCGCCTTGTTTGTACAGCGTTTGGTCTACTAAGTCCTGCAAGCAGCCGCGCATGAATCTTTCAGAATTGTAGGTAGAGACGATCGCCGATACTTTGAACGCCGATGGGACAGGCTGCGATCGCTCTAAATTGATTGTGCCGCTAGTTTCATATCTAATTCTCTGCTGATTTTTGTCAATTATTTGCCCAGCTTGTACAGCGACACTTGTTAGTTCTACTTGTAACTGATTGGGATTTGTTGACAGCATTTCCTGAAATTTACGGGACAAATCCGGCTGGAAAAAACCCATGAAGTGAATTCCCATCTTTTGCCAAAGATCATTGATGTAATTCACCGGGTGTTTGATATGATACGCGATCGCAGTTTCTAAATATTTGACAGTCAACCCTTGTTGCTGAGCGGCCAGCGGTATCCACAAGTCCCACCAAGGAAGACCTAAACAGAATTGAGACTTAGGAAACTGTCTTAATAAATCCTTGTCAAAAAAGAAGAAATCAAACCCATTAGCATAAATTTCTCCCGCTGCTTGTTCAGGAGAATCAACATCAGTTCGAGAACCAAAAACTACGGAATTTTCAGCCTGTTTGCAGATAAATGAAATCAAATCGCCGTCAGATTTCAGACGGATATCTGAATTAACAATTCCGCAAATCTTTGTACCAGAATCGCGCAAATAAGCAAACAGATCATCAAGATATACTAACGGTCTTCCTGCATCGGCCCGCGCGTCGCGTTTTACCTCATGAAAAGTCACATTTTCATAGATTGACTGCAATTGGCTAATTTCTTCCCGACTATTCAGCGAAACAGCCTCAAATCCCAGTAGTATCCAGCTTTCTACAGCCGCCCGCTGATTTTCGATATTTCCCGGTGCAATACTCGTAGCAATTGCCACACGGTTCTTGTTATTCGCCTGCGATATTCTCAAATTCAAATTGTCAGTATCTGCAAGGCTGACTGTGGTTTTGACATAAAAAGCATCCCCCCAAGATGGATGAGATGGAGTCGCCATTGCTACTCGTTGAAAGCCATAAACCTTTAGAAAATCGTCTACTTGGTCGATTAACGCGCAGCCTTCATAAAGTTCTTCGCAATTAACTTCTGTACTGATGGCATCAATATATTTGAGAGTTTCTCTCGCCCCCTGCAAAGCCAAAAGTTCTGCGCCTTGAATATCGATAACCAGGATATTAAACTCCGATGAATTCAGCGGACTTTCTTGCATTAACGAATCAAGAGTTTTCGAGGTGACAGTTACTTGATCAACTTCCAGCATACCGGGATAAATTTCCTTGTGCAGCTTTAGTGGCAGAATGCTGCTGCTCATATCGTGGGAATTTACCCGCAAATTAACAGTGCCGTTTTGGTTGCTGATAGCACAGTTTGCCAGCCACACATTAGGTATCCCTGCTATATGCAATTTCAACCTTTCAAAAACAGAGGGATTAGCTTCAACAAACAGCACTTTGTCCGCGCCCATCACTTGATATTCCTGCATTTCTTGCCCTTCGTGAGCCCCTATGTGGATCACACCTCGCGGGGCAATTGAGTATTGCTGGCAAAGCTTCTGCAAGTCTAAATACCCTACCGTTGCAGCTATTTGATTGGTAATTTTCGGTACAGTTTTTATCTCCGATATATTATGTCTATCTCCATCAAATTTTGCGTAGATATCTCCCCACAACAACGCCTCATTAGCAGACTCTAAATAATTTAAAAGATCGCTGTCAGCAACCCATTCAGGAAATAAGAAATTGCTGTCTTCGCCCTTGGCAATGTTAAAAACCTTATATCCCAAACTTTTTAGATGATTTATACAATTTTTCGTGTCTTCAATAAATTCTATAGCAAACTCAAATGATATGTAAGGAATTGGTCTAGACAGTCCTTTCAATACTTGATACTCAAATCCTTCAACATCTATTTTACAAAACTTCGGGCATCCCCACAGTTTTATCATCTCATCTAACGTGGTAATTTCGACTGTAACAGTTTGATTCCAATCGTAGTTAGAAAAACGCCCAGTTTTCCATTTTTGGGAAAATGTTGATATGTAATTAGCATCACTACATACTGAAAGCTGCATAGTCCCCGCTTGCTCGCCCAAGCCTTTGTTAACTATAAAAGCGTTGGGATTTTGCTGATATTTTTGAGTTAATATAGTTAAACAATCTGGTTGCGGTTCAAAGCATATTACTTTCGCCCCAGCAGCCAAATACAAATCAGCTTTCTGCCCTATGTTAGCCCCGACATCAAACACAGTATCTCCTGCCTCAACAAAATAGCGAATAAAATTAGTTGCCATTGATAATTTAGTGTCCATTTTTCTTACTTAATTATTGTTATTTGTCACGAGTGATATCAATTTCGGTTGCACGAGCGAGATGATCTTTTGTTTAAGGCAGTGTTGTGTCCCTACCACAAATATTGTAGGGAAACGGCGCGTGCAGTCTCTTAAGGTTTTTTTGAGTTGTTCCCTGTCTGGTAGGAGGCGATCGCACTGCTATGTCTCCAAGGCTTCTTCAGAGTTATACGCTAAATCGGTTCCCAAAACAGGACTGGTGGCGATCGCCCCTACTTATGAGCATCTTGACAAATTCTATATTATAGTTTATGTGCAAATCCAACGATTAGCACAGCACCCGCATCCCCTGACGACGTGAAGCAACGTTTGGTTTCCACCACTTCAAAGGCCCGATCGCCACAGCCGAGATTCCTCCCACACAAAAACAAGTTACAATTACGTTAAGATTGATGAACATAAATAAAAATTCCCAAATCACAGGGACTAAAAATTAGGAGATCCACCTCAGTGAATAAACGCTGGAGAAACGCAGGCCTGTACGCACTTCTGGCTATTGTAGTCATTGCTTTAGCAACCGCATTTTTTGACAAACAGCCCCCAAGCCGCGAAGTTTGGAAGTACAGTCAATTCATTCAGGAAGTCGAAGGCAAGAGAGTAGACAAAATCAATATCAGTTCC
>NZ_JAHRFC010000147.1:0-7215 GCF_020883015.1 Microcoleus sp. CAWBG640 | reverse complement strand
GTGTGTTTTTATATCTATTTGGAAAAAGAACACCTGTTTTTAGGTTGAAGATAATCTACAATTATACTTGGGAGTATAAATACATAAAAAACTTATCTTTAACCGAGCTTTCAGATATCGATCGCTCCTGTTCTTAGTTTGCGATCGATTATTCAGCAAACCCTAGCTAGTCTTTAAGATCGATGTTCGCTCTCTGAGAAATTTCTGAGTTGGATCTGCTCGATCGCCCTTTTTGCTACTTTTTGGGTTTCGTCCGCCACCCTGTGATGCCTGCTGCCAACAGGGCGATCGCGCCACTGAGCAAAAATGAAAATACAAAGGGATGCCACAGGATTAAGGGTGCGGGAACGTGATTTTGTTCTAGAGTCTCGAACAGTTTGTCTGTGCCACTAGAGGCACAGATGGCACCTGCTGCTATACCGACTCCGATCGCCTGAACTTTGCTTTCTATGCGATCGTCTCGATTTTTCTCTGCTGTTTCGCTGTTGCGGAGTTCGATTTGCTGGGCGCGATCGTTCCTGGCTTGTTCTATTTCTACTATCCCTCTAATGGAGGCGATCGCCTGTTCGATTAAACTGGTTCCGTGTCGGAAATATCCTAAGTCCCCTGCTATTTGCGATCGCATCTGAGGCGCGTTTTTTATACTAAAACTATTTAATATCGATAGTTCTTCCTTATCGCTTTCAATCATAACACATATTTTCTGCAAAATCTCACTATAATTGTAAAGATTTATGGCAATTGTATTATCAAAATCTGCAAGTTTCCGCAACAAGCGAGTATAAGTTACAGATTTGCAAAAGAGTTGCTTTAACTGTTCCTGCAATTCTTGCAATTGAGAAGAACTTAATACAGTATCCTGGGCAAATTGCTGCTGCAAAACCTCCATATTTTTCTCTATGGTGCGGTATTCGGCATCAAGTTCCTGGTAAATCTGGCGGCTGTCTTGAAAAGCCTTGATAATTTTGTGTCTGTGAAATAATAAATTGAATATTTCCTGTTGACAAGTGTTAAAATCTGCATCAGTTTGTTTGTCGCCCAGGAGCCAGACAAAGAGGTGTTGGTAATGGGGAACATCGGTAAGTGAACCGTATTCAAAAATCGGGCTACCAAACAGTTTACCCGATCGGTAAAAACTAGGGGGAGAATCGCCGGAAAATAAAGAATCGCGACATTTATCAGCCAGGGGTTTGAGGGAATCTAAATTATCGGGTAAGTTTGGTTCAGTAAGCCATGCAGTAACAATCAGAGTTTGACCTAAAAAATTGTCATCGCCACTGATGAGTAAAGCTTGATTGGGGTTAAAATTTTCAATAAAACTGACATCTAAATTATTAGCAGTGCCATCTTCCCGGCAACCGATATTTAAACAGACAGCATAGCTATCTTGAATTTGTCGAGGTTGGGCAAAACCTTCGATCAAGGGATTGCGGGTATTAAAAGGGAGGGAAGAATCGGACAGTAAATCGGTACAGTAGCGGTGAGAATGGGTGGGGAAAACCAGATGGGGTGTAAGTTTTTCATAACTGTAGGTAAATTTTGCCAAAATCTGCTCGCATTGTTGCCACAGAGGATGATCGCTGCCCTGGCTGTCATGATAGAGTTGGAAAGCGTATAAGTAAACGTTGGGTGCAGAAATGCGATCGTTCATGTTAAATAGGTTCTTGACGTTATTTAAATATTTTTTGCTATTTGGTAATTACAACTGCTTGATTTTTGACTGTTATCTACTCCTTACATCTACAGATAAAAACATAGATTTTAGTGATTGCTAAGATTATAGGCGGCCCCATCCGCGAATCGGTTACATCCCCACCGGGGATGTAAGCTAGTTTTTTCGGCAAAGGGACTACAAAATTTTCCCCGACATCTCAAAAAAAGACAAGCCATCCCAGAAGCACGGGGCAACAGAGGCAGTTTATCGGTAATTGCATGGATTTTGTTCAAGGGAGATGAAACACTCTGCAACGCAGTGATGGCAGGATGGAACAACAAACCGATCGCCCGTGACGGCCACAGAGCAGAGCCAATGGTTGCTACAATCGGAAAAGGTAAATACTGTGGGTAATACTCCAGTCCCTAAAGCTGAAAGCTACTAGCTAAATTATTAAAAATCTGCCTCTCCTGCCATGTTTAAAAATCTGCTCGGCGATCCCAACGCACGCAAGCTTAGAAAATTTCAGCCTTGGGTAGCTGATATCACAATCTTAGAAGAAGAAATCCGCGCTCTAACAGACGAGCAACTCAGAGGTAAAACCGCTGAGTTTAAACAACGTCTGGCGAAAGCTAAGTCTCTCAACGACGAGAAAGAGATTCTAGACGAAATCTTGCCAGAAGCTTTTGCGGTGGTGCGGGAAGCGGGACAGCGAGTTTTAGGAATGCGCCACTTTGATGTGCAACTCCTGGGCGGCATCATCCTGCACAAAGGTCAAATTGCCGAAATGAAAACCGGTGAAGGAAAAACCCTGGTAGCGACACTGCCGGCCTACCTCAACGCCCTCAACGGCAAAGGGGTACACATCATCACCGTCAACGATTATCTCGCGAGGCGGGACGCGGAATGGATGGGGCAGGTGCACCGGTTCCTGGGATTGACTGTGGGACTGATTCAGCAGGGCATGGATCAGGGGGAACGAAAGAAAAACTATAACTGTGATATCACCTACGCGACGAACAGCGAGGTGGGCTTTGACTATTTGCGGGATAACATGGCTACTGTCATGGAAGAGGTAGTGCAGCGTCCTTTTAATTTCTGCGTGATTGACGAAGTGGACTCGGTGCTAATCGATGAAGCCCGGACACCTCTGATTATTTCTGGCCAAGTGGAGCGCCCCAGCGAGAAGTACATCCGGGCCTCTGAGGTAGCGGTGGCCCTGAGAAAGGAAAATGAAGAACATTACGAAGTTGACGAAAAGGCTCGGAATGTGCTATTGACGGATGAAGGATTTGGGGAAGCTGAGCGGTTGTTGGGGGTTACGGATTTGTATGACCCGGCAGATCCTTGGGCGCACTATATTTTTAATGCGATTAAGGCGAAGGAATTGTTTATCAAGGATGTCAACTACATCGTCCGTGAGAATGAGGTGGTGATTGTTGATGAGTTTACCGGGCGGGTGATGCCGGGACGGCGCTGGAGTGATGGTTTGCATCAGGCGATCGAAGCGAAGGAACGGGCGGAAATTCAGCCGGAAACTCAGACGTTGGCGACGATTACCTATCAAAATTTCTTTTTGCTTTATCCGAAGCTGTCGGGGATGACTGGGACGGCGAAGACGGAAGAGGCGGAGTTTGGCAAGATTTATAATCTGGAAGTGACGCTGATTCCGACAAACCGGATTCCTAGCCGTAAAGACCTGTCGGATATGGTTTACAAAACGGAAAATGGTAAGTGGAATGCTATAGCCCAAGAATGCGCGGAAATGCACGGCCAAGGCCGCCCGGTGCTGGTGGGTACTACGAGTATCGAAAAGTCGGAATTGCTGTCGAGGTTGCTGACGGAACTGAGGATTCCTCACAACTTGCTGAATGCTAAACCAGAAAATGTGGAACGAGAGTCGGAAATCATTGCTCAAGCCGGACGCAAGGGTGCGGTGACGATCGCCACTAACATGGCCGGCCGCGGTACTGATATCATTTTGGGCGGGAATTCTGAGTACATGGGCCGCCTGAAGTTGCGCGAGTATTTCATGCCGCGGATTGTCCGCCCCGACGATGAGGAAGGGTTTACCTTAGCTCAAGTCCCCGGTATTGGTGGCCGCCCCGCACCTCAAGGTTTTGGACAGGGTACGAAAAAGGTGAAGTCTTGGAAGGCTTCGCCCCAGATTTTCCCGACGCAAATCTCGAAAGATGCCGAGCAAATGTTGAAGGCGGCGGTGGAGTTGGCTGTCAAGGAATATGGAGCGCGATCGCTCTCGGAATTGGAAGCCGATGATAAGATAGCTGTGGCTTCGGAAAAAGCCCCGACAAATGACCCAGTAATTCAAAAACTGCGGGAAGTTTACAAATTAATTCGCAGCGAATACGAAGCTTTTACCAGCACCGAACATGATGAAGTTGTCAACTTCGGAGGCCTCCACGTCATCGGTACAGAACGGCACGAATCGCGCCGGATTGACAATCAGTTGCGCGGCCGCGCGGGACGCCAGGGAGACCCTGGTTCTACTCGGTTTTTCTTGAGTTTGGAAGATAATTTGCTGAGGATTTTTGGTGGAGAACGGGTGGCTGGTTTGATGAAAGCTTTTGGGGTAGAGGAAGATATGCCGATCGAATCGGGAATGCTAACTCGTTCCTTAGAAGGAGCTCAGAAAAAAGTTGAAACCTACTATTATGACATCCGCAAACAGGTATTTGAGTACGACGAAGTGATGAACAATCAACGTCGAGCCATCTATGCTGAACGCCGTCGGGTATTAGAAGGTTTGGACTCCAAGGAACAGGTGATTAAGTATGCAGAACAGACAATGGACGACATTGTAGGAGCATACATCAATCCCGATTTACCTTCGGAAGAGTGGGAACTAGAAAAACTGGTCAGCAAGGTGAAGGAATTTGTTTATTTGCTGGCTGACATGACACCGGATCAACTAGAAGATTTGTCAGTTGAGGAAATTAAAACTTTCCTCCACGAACAAGTTCGCAATGCTTACGACATGAAAGAATCGGAAGTTAATGCAATCCGAGCAGATTTGATGCGAGATGCGGAACGGTTCTTTATTTTGCAGCAAATTGATACTTTGTGGCGGGAACATTTGCAACAAATGGATGCTTTGCGCGAGTCTGTCGGGCTGCGTGGTTACGGCCAAAAAGACCCGTTAATCGAGTACAAAACTGAAGGTTACGAGCTGTTTTTGGATATGATGACGGATATTCGCCGCAACGTGGTTTATGCGCTGTTCCAGTTCCAGCCACAGCCAGCCATGCAAGTTTCGACAGAGATGGTTTGAAATAGTTAATGGTTGATTGTTGACTGTTTCGCTCGTTTTGCTCGTTCCCAGGCTCTGCCTGGGAACGCAGATCCGGAGGCTCTGCCTCCTCTTTTTATCCCCCAAGCGAGGCAGAGCCTCTAGATAGGGCTTGCTGAATAATCGATCGCACTTGACGTGGCGAAAGGTTATTCGATGGCGCGATCGAGAGTAAAGTGCAAGATAAACAGGTAGAATAGGTCAAAACCCGTGCATCACCACCTGCGATCGTGTACAAAAAAGCTGAGCTTGTCTCTAGCCCCCAGAGGCAGGAAAAACTCATCTTTAACTCTGGTTGAATAATCAATCACTCCCGATCGCCAAAAAGCGATCAATTATTCAGCAAGCCCTATTTAGGGGGCTGGCGGTAGCTGAATTTCGATTCCTACTTTTTCACCTAGATCGATCGTCTTATGAGCCAAGTCAACAGCACCAGAGATACCAACTCCGATCGCAGCCGTCGTCGCTAAAATAGCTTTTAAACTTTTCTTTAATCTAGCTGGATTCCTTTCCTTCTCTGGTTTCTTAATTTCCGCTTCGACATCTTCAATATCGATAATTACACCATCGCGAATGTCTTCGGGAAACTGTGTGGCTGTTTCGCGCATCGATGAAATCAGTTGCAGAATTTCGGCGGTATTGGCATTATTAATAATTTTATTGCCTGCGACTTTATCGCCTGCAATTTTATCACCTCCAACATTATAGCCTTGACCGTATTGATATGTATTGTTAGACATCGGGGTAATTTCTGGTGTAGACTTGTACTTTAATTGTAACAGTTGACTACTGTGTAATGGCAACATTGCATAAGTTTGCCCGTCATCGTCGCTGAATTCGACTTCGTAAACTTCTGGGGCCAAGAACTCGACGATAGTACCTACTTGACCAGCAAGTAAATTACCAGATGGTAAATCTTCCTTGATGGCAACAACATCGAGTAATTGTAATTTTGAAATTGTCTTTAGCATAATCTACCTCCGAATGTAACAGCTAGTGAGTCGCGGAAAAGTTTCTGTAGGACGTACAATCCAAGTGCTGCGAATTGTTGCCGTTTTTTCATTGCGAGTTAGAGGAAAATCGACAACATAGCGTTGACCGTATTGATCTTGGCTGGTGGAGATGGCATCATAGATTTGAATCGCTTCTAACAAGATAAATTGCAAGTCTTCGGCATCTTCAGCACTTAACCCTAGAATAGCAAGAAATAATCGAGCTTTGTGTTGTCCCCGATCGTGTTCGATGTTTAAGCTATAGTCACGCAATTTCTGAATATCAATAAATGCAGTTTCAACGTTAGGGAGTTTCATCGGCATTGCCCATTATCTTGTCTCCTTGAATTCGATCGCCTCCAAAGTTATCGCCTTGACCATTTTGGTTAAATGTTTTAGAACGGCGATCGAAATTCTTTTGATGAACGTGAATGTTAATCCCAGGATAACCGTCTTCTGGATCGTCAAAAAAATTATCGCCCATTTGCTTTCTGCGCCGAAGTTCGATCGCCTCATACCCATCCAACAACGGCCGCAAATCCAGTTTAAGTTTAAGTTTCCCAAGGCACACTGTATTCTCGCCCATCTCCTCCAATCCTAGCAACTCCTCGTAATCCAGCGGATCGGCATCGGGATAACCCGGAACCGGCACCCATTGACTGATTTCCAGATTCGCAAAAGAATTGTGGATTTTTGTAAACGTATCGCGAATCATGCTGAGGAAAGAACGTCGCGTCGATTCCCGCCCGCTAACAGCGATCGAGATTTTCTCATCTTCCGGGTCAGATTTAATTCGGGCGATGTTGTACACCTCAGCGCCTTCGGTGTACTCCAGCATTACCCCCGTGCGCCAGTGGGTGCTGTTGTGGATTTTCTCGTGGGTGAGGACGATGAAACGCGAGAGGATGCTGTCGGGGAGGATGCGGTAGTGATATTGAAATTCCAGGGTTTCGCCTTCGAGTTCGGTGTTTTCCGGTTGTTCTTTCGGCAAAATGCCGGGAATAAGGAAAGTCCGTGGGGTGCAATGGCTGAGGGGGAAGCAGAGTTGAAATTCGCCCATCAACTCCGTGAGACAGTTGTAACGGTGGCTGGGATATTTAGTTGAGTCAAGGATGCGGCTGAGGTCGGCGTAGGTGAGTAGACAGCAGCAATGGACCAGTATTTCAGATGGCTGGCAATCGGATAAAAATTCCTACACTGGGAACGTTTCGCCTGAAAGAAGCTATCGGGTACAACTGTTGCTCTCAAACATTTACCATCAG